>CAZLJB010000028.1:0-15250 GCA_964559195.1 uncultured Anaerolinea sp.
GTGCCTGGGCTTCGAGAAAACGCTGGATAATGGCCGGCTGGGCATTAAAAAGAGACTGCTTTGCACTAAATTCTTCACGCAAACGGCTGGCTGGAGAAGCTTGTTCTGTCATTTTGACCATCCTTGTATGAAATAATATTATATAAATATTACCACGAATCAATATTTGGTTTTGTTGTGAAGATATGAAGTAGAAAAATTATAAATTACATTCAAATAAAAATGGGAATACAAAATCAGCTATCGGAAAAATTAAGAAAAAATGCCAGGTAGGTAATAATAGTCTCCCCAAAAAATGATTGAGAATAACGGCCAATAAGGAAAAAAAGACATATTTTTTCAGGATTGCCAACTTTGGGTAGAATCATTATTCGTCAGCGTTAAATCTGTAGCCAATTCCAGGTTCTGTGATTAGAAATTTCGGTTGTTCCGGGTCGTCTTCCAATTTTTTTCTCAGTTGCCGCATATAAACACGCAGATATTCAATCTTATCTGATTCAGCAGGGTCCCAAACATTGGATAAAATCATTCGGTGGGTTAGAACACGACCGGCATGGCTGGCTAAATACGCCAACAATTTATATTCTGTTACGGTCAAAGCTATCTCAAAATTGTCTCGTTTGGCAATAAAGTTAACGAGGTCAATCTCGATTTTTCCCGCCTTGACTACAGACCGTTTTGTTCCCCCTGCTGCTTGAATTTTATGCCGAAGTGCAACACGAATGCGTGCCAGAAATTCTTCAATACCGAAAGGCTTGGTCAGGTAATCATCGGCGCCTGCATCCAATGCAGCCACCTTATCTTTTTCACTATCGCGAACTGAAAGGATGATAATGGGAGACTGGGACCATTCACGAATGTGTTTGCAGACTTGAATGCCCTCCATGTCTGGAAGTGTCATGTCTAGAATGATCAAATCTGGTTGTTCTGCCGCAACGATGGCCAGGCCGGTTTCTCCATTTTCTGCTGTACTGACTTTAAATTGTTTTGCTATCAGTATTGTTTTTAATGCCCGCAAAATTTGAGGTTCATCGTCAATAACAAGGATATGAATGGAATTAGTCATGGCTATTGATTGGAATGGTAAATTTAAAAGTTAATCCATTTGAAATGTTTTCGGCCCAAATCTTACATCCATGAGCTTCAATAATTCCTTTACAGATAGAAAGTCCCAAGCCAGCCCCGGTAATCTTGTCTGATGGGTTGATCCGGTAAAATTTATCAAATATTCGCTCCAGATCTGCTTCGGGGACAGGCATGCTCTGGTTCTGTAAAGTAACCAGGATAAAATTCGCATCCAACCTTGCTGCTTTAATGTTAATGGTGGAGCCTTGTGGGGAATATTTTAAGCTGTTGATAATTAAATTAGTAAAAACTTGTTGCATTTGTACAAAATCCGCGTTTACCATCGGTAGATTATCTGGCACATCCAGCCTGATTGAGTAATTTTGGGTTTGAGCTGACATACGACCAAGTACGGTTGAGATGATCTCGGAAAGTAAATCTGGTTTTTTTTGAGGTTTGAGAACTCCCGCTTCAATTCGGGACATATCCAGCAGGTTTCCGACCAGAACATTAAGATGATCAATCTCTTCTTCGACGGTAGTCAATAATTCTTTCCGGGCTTCGCCATTCCATTCCACATCACCGGTGCGTAAGCTCGAAACGGAAGCTTTAATTGCTGCCAATGGAGAGCGTAGCTCATGAGATACAGATGATAAAAGAGATGATTTTAAGCGATCACTCTCTTCCAATAATCTGGATTTGCGAGCTTCTTCTCCGAGTCTTATTCGTTCAATGGTCTGAACGCTTTGACTGGCAAATATATTTAACATGCGCTCGTCGGAACCCCGAAGCGGCGAGGAGTACCACAACCTTATTTCCCCGATCAATTTTCGCGAAGATTGCAAGGGTAGAACATATGGTTTTTTGACCGATAATAGATCGAGCTGGTTACCCCTGGCCACAAGGATGGGTTTTGACTCAGTTTCAATGAGAACTTCTATTCGATTTAGCATTAGGAACTGGTCGATATTGTCCATTAAAATTCGAGCGACAGATTGTTCATCGTTTGTTCCGGAAAGTGAATTATTGAATTCGTATAGCCGAATTGCGTCGTGCTCCCGGGCTGAGGCTGCATCTAAATTCCGGCGTACGCGTCCAGTTAATTCGCTGATGACAATCGCAACTCCCAGAAAGGCAACCAAAATAATTAAGTCTTCCGATTGTTTAACCTGAAAGGTGAATAGATTGGGGATAAAAAAAAAGTTGAACAAAAGAAAGGAGGCAAGAGCCGAAGTTATGGCCGGCAATAGCCCCCAAAGGCTGGCACTCAAGCCGACGGGCAATAAAAAGATTAAAGCCAGGGTGGTGTTATTGAGTTGGCTCAGTTTGTCAACAAAAAAAAGAATTCCGCTTGTCAGTAGAGATAGGACCAGTGCCAGCAACGATCCTGCTGGCACTGGTAATCGATTGGTTCGTTGCGAAGGGTAAGACTCAGGCTTCATACCTGTGAAAAAGTGTCAATTAATAACTTGACATTTCCGCCTGCAGGGTAAAGGATTGGGCACGTGCAGCCACGTTTGTTGTATTCTTCTACTTTTGCGCGTGCTTCTTCAGGGGTACCCGAGGCGGTAATTCGATTTACGAGTGCATCTGGTACCAGATGTTTGGCTTTGTTGATTTGTTCCTTGGTTGCAGGCCAACCCAGGATAGATTGGATTTCGTTAACAACTTCCTGTGAAACGCCGCTGGCTTTAGCAATATGTGGTTGTTGAGCCAGATATTGACATAAAAGCATTTTTGTTGTTTCAATTGCCACATCATGATCAAGATCAACTGAACAAACGATTAGTTGAGGACGATCGATGTCATCAAAATTTCGACCTGCTTTTTTGGCACCGTTATGAAGTAATTCCAGCGCTTTATCATTATATTCAGGTGGAACACAGTAGTTTAATACTGCGCCATCGGCGATTTCACCGGTCATTTCCATCATTTGATCACCGGTCGCGCCAATCATAATCGGGACATTGCGAGGCTCACGGCGTCCATGAACAACGTCCAGTTCGATACCGTCAACATTGACGAATTCACCATGGAAGGTAACACGCTCCATGTTGAGTAATCGGCGCATGATAATGACCGTTTCTTTCATGGCGGTAAGAGGTTTTTTTCGGTCGATGCCAACATTTTTTGCAAGCGGATCCCACCAGGCACCAATACCGCAAATAATGCGTCCGGGAGCGAGATCATCCAGGGTCAGATAGGTTGCGGCAAGTAAACCTATGTTGCGAGTCCAGTTATTGATTACACCGGATCCAACTTTTAGCTTTTCTGTTACTGCAGCATAGGCAGCCATTGGGACGATAGCATCACGAACCAGGCGTGATTCTGCCTGCCAGACGGCCTCAAATCCTTTCCCTTCAGCATATCTGACATAATCCAATCCGTCGCGCAAATCATGAGAATCTTGCAAGTAAAGGGCAACACGTGCCATATCCATCTCCTTAGATTAATATTCGGAATTTTCGAAAGTTTTCAGGTAAGTTAGATCATCTGGAGTATCCAGATCTAATTCAATATGCTTGTTTCGGACAATTTCCAATCTTGCCCCTGCGATGCCAGCCATCTCACAATGCCGATTAAAGGATCCTTTTCCAAAATCATATTTTATCAACCCTCCTGGGGCCATTAAAAGGGCGTTTGTCCCATTTTCATGGCGGTCAGGAGTGATGACCACACAAGGTGACTTATAAATGTGTTCGAAAAAGAGCAACAAGTCTTCTTTCGTTAATAATGGTAAATCTGCCGGCAGAACCAGAACCCCTCGCGTAGCATAATTCCGAGCCAGCATTGTTGCGCGGGTTAGGGCGCTGTTTAGATTTGGATTACCATCTTCCAAAACAGTCCTTGCTCCAAATTCACGAGCGATTGCCAGTGCCAATGGGTCTCGGCTGACGACCAGGGTTTGGGAGATGGATGGTGTTTCTCTTAATACATTTAATGTTTTTTCTAGAAATGTGCGATTCAGAATGGCTCTTTCATCATCTGAAATAACACCGGATAAGCGCGATTTGCCAAGCCTTAGTGGTTTTACGGGGACAATAGCCCAAATTGTCATGCGATCATTCTTTCTTTATGAAGTTTAGCACATCTTGAGCAAGCTGGAAACGATCCGAACTGGATTTCATTAATGTATTGACGACCAGGGTGTCAATTCCCATCGCGCGAATATTTTTTTCCAGAAATGCATCCTGACTGTCCAGTATGAATCCTGAAATTGTACCCTGATAATGTTTTGCAACAGCAAAAGAAGAGGGTTCAATTCCCAATTCGGTGAACATTTTTGCAGCCGGGCCTTTTACTGTTTTTCCATCGATGATAGGTGAAATGGCAATCACCTTTTTATTTTTTATCGCCTGCTTTATGCCTGGTATTTCCAGGATGGGGTCGATACTTACCCACGGGTTGCTTGGACAAATGATGATTGCAGTTGCTTTTGCAATTGCTTCCAGGGCTCGCTTGACAGGCCTGGCGATTTCGATCCCGGAAAAGCGAAATCCCTTAACAGTTGGTTCGCAATGTTGGTGTACAAAATATTCTTGAAATGGTAGTTCGCCCATTTCCAAAGTATTGACAATGGTAGACACTACCTGATCTGTCATTGGAATTATAGTGGGTTGTATTTCCCATGATGAACAAAAATTCCTTACAATTTCAGAAAGCGGTTGGCCAGAATCTAATCTGCGTGTACGTTCGAGATGGGTTGCAAGATCTTTGTCTCCAATCTTGAACCAATCTGGTCCGCCAAGTTGAGAAACCTTCTCGAAAACCTCCCAGCTTTCCCCAGATCTTCCCCATCCGGTTTCGGGGTTTGCCAACCCGGCCAGGGTATAACAAACGGTGTCAAGATCCGGACAGATTTTAAGCCCCCAATGCGTAAAATCATCGCCGGTATTAACGATAGTAGTAAGATCGTCAGGATGTAAACACTGAGCAAGACCATCCACAAGCTTGGCACCGCCAACGCCTCCTGCAAATGCGACGATGTTCATTTGGCTCCGAAATTAAAGGAATTTTACAACTTCATCCAACGTTTTTAATACCTTGTTTCGTGGTGCAGCAGCAGCATGTCCAAGGAAAAACATGGCTTGAGGTTCCCAAGTTATGGGTAGTTTCAGTATTGAAGTAACGGTTTGAGGAGCAAAAAGCGGGCTGCAGGTCCAGACAGAATCTAGACCTTCGGCTTGTGCCGCAAGTTGGAGCTGCAACCCGGCAGAAGCAGTAGATTGAATGGCCATAATACGTTCTGCCAGCGCCCTGTTGCCAGCAGGATCGTCGTATTTATCCATTTCACTCATATCCAGGCAGAGAATTATAACCAGCGGGGCAGAGTTGATGCGTTCTATTGAGCGATTAATCCGGACTACGATTTCGTTTTGTTCTAAACCATCGTTAGCAAGGTCATGCCGAAATGCCTCCGCAAGTGATTGGCTGAGAAGTATTTTTTTGTTTTCGGTAGTGATTACTGCAAATCGCCAAGGCTGTCGGTTATGTGCTGACGGGGCATAAGTGGCGGTTTCTAGAATTTTCGTTAAAGATTCTTCTGAAACAGGTTCCGTTGTAAACCTGCGTATTGAACGGCGGGACCGCAAAAAATCATGAAAAACCATTATCCCATTACCTGAATTTTATCAGGTCGGATTTTGTAAATTACCCGAGGTTGTTCAGCTCGATGGTTTGGATAAGTGGGAATGCCATGATATTTTAAATTTAATATATCAATGTGGTCTTCAGCACCCTCTTCAAGAATGTCAATTACGCTGCCTCGAATCTGAATATAGCGATATGGATTGTCCGGATCCGCGATAACCAGTGCAACATTTGGCCTTGAGCGCATATTTTTGTCTTTGACGCGTCCTAGCGCAGAATTGATTAGAATAGATTCTCCATCGTAACTGAACCAAACTGGGGTATTTTGTGGGGTGCCATCCGGCATAACAGTCGCAAGATAAGCCATGGCCTTTTTAGAATCACTCAAAAGGTCGATGTGAGAATCTGGAAAATTTGACATAGAAAACTCCAATCAATTTTTGATAAAAATATATGGAATCTAACCAGCGTTACCTAAACATATCCTGGTCTTTAGGTCGTATAAGTTCTTTCAGAGTGCCATTGCGAAGTGGATAAGGAAAGCCACGCACATGGACAACAGGTGTGCCTTCGTCTGCCTGGCCCATGACGAGGGAGGCCGCAGCGGCAAGTTCATCTGCTGCGCCAACCACAGTAATCTGAAGGGTGTATCCAAACAAATCTTTCCAGCCACGTTCGTCAATCAAGCCAGGTAGGCCGGAAATCCCAATTGCCACACCCACTGTGCCCAAACGCCAGGCACGTCCATGCGAATCAATTATCATTACGCCAAGATTTTTTCCACTGGTTTCTTCTAAAATTTGTCGAATGCTTTCCGCAGACTGGTCTGGATTTTTCGGAAGCAACAAGACCCATTCTTGAGAATCCGATCCATCCCCAGCGACATTTGAATGGTCAATACCAGCGTTAGCGCAAACAAAGCCGAGTCTATGTTCCACAATCACAGAGCCCATACGGGTTCTCAAGATTGCAGTGCTTTCTTGTAAAATGAGCTCAGCCAAACGTGCATCTTTTCCACTTTCGCTTGCCAATTCTATGGCAGCGTTAGACGGTACAATCGAGGCCAGGTTAACGAGTTGGTTTTCTGCTTTGCTGATAATTTTTTGAGCGAGAACCAGTATATCGCCATTTTCCAGGGTTAGATTAGAATATTTGCAGGCATTCAATATCATCCCGGCGAGGTCATCGCCGGGGTTTATTAGAGGTAATCCTGAAATGGGGGTGATCGTTAAGGTCATATTAAGATTAACAAAGCTGCAATCAGCCTTTGTGAACTCCCGTAATTTTTATTCCTGCATGGGTGGACCCATATTGTTTATTGATGTAAATAAGCAGACTGGTAAGGCCCTCAACAACTACCGAATTTTCAATTGGTCCTGCGTCCCAACCGGTCAAGCCGGCAGCTTCGACAAGTTTTATAACTTGCAGACGTGCATCTTTTGATGAACCGGTTACAAGAACATCACAAGGAACCTCATCTCCAAACATAAGATGTTCATACGAGATGCTCTGGAATGCATCAACCACTTCAACCCCTTCGCCCAAAATTTCTCGAGCTTCCTGGGCGGCGGATCCGGCGGGTGGCATTTGAACTTTGGTAACTTTTGGTGGGACGAGAGGAACAGTTACATCTACCAGGATTTTTCCCTGGAGGGCATTTTTAACAGTTTCGAGAGTGCTTTTATGTGCAGAATGGGGTACAGTCAGAACAACCATGTTGGCAATTTGTGCCGCCGATAGATTGTCCATTCCTGACACAGAATTATTTTCAAGCAAATTATTAAGTTCAATAGCAGCGTTTTGTGCTTTTTCAATATCACGTGATCCAATAATCACATTATATCCAGCTTTTGCCCAGCGAAAAGCCAGCCCTTTACCTTCTTTTCCAGTTCCACCAAGTACAGCCAGTGTTTCAGTCATTTAATCCTCGTTTTGATTATGGTCTCGGAAAATACTAAGCCCGGATGTTACAGCGGATGAATTTCATCCTAGGGAAAGTTTTTTGTTGATATGAAAAGTCCCTAGAATTTTTGGGTGTATCGTTCCCAGGTTTTAGTTGATAGTTCGAGCGATTTGGCAGCGATCTCTTTCTCGTCGAGTGTTAATAGTTGCCGATCTTTCATTAGGGTTTTTCCAGCAACAATCGTTGTTGTGACCATGCTATTTTGAAAGCCAAACAGGATATGCCATGGAAGGTTAGCGCTGGTTAAAGGAGTTGGGGCAGTGTAATCAACGAACATTAAATCGGCTGCAGCTCCTATTTTTATCACTCCCAGCTCCGATGAGAAAAGTTTCTTTGCCAGCTCGGCGTTATTGTAGATTGCCATATCAGTGACGGTGTAGCCACCCATACTGCGTGGGTTCCCGGAATTTAATTTATGAACGAGATAAGCTGCTTTCCACTCATCCCACATCGAATTCGAGAAGCCATCGTTGCCAAGACAAACCTTGATCCCTTTTCCCAACATTTTCTCGACCGGAGAAACCCCAACGGCGTTATTCATGTTGGAGCGTGGTTGGTGGGTTACCCAGGTTTGAGTTTCTGCCAATATATCCATTTCGGTATCATCTATGTGAATGCAGTGGGCAGCTATGCTGTGCGGACCGAGTATGCCATGTTTATTTAACCACTCAATGGGCCGCATTCCAACATTTTTACTGGTAACCAGGCCATCATCTTTACTTTCTGAGACATGAATATGAAACCCGACTTCGGAACCAACCTCAGCCCGGCAAAGATCTAGAGTTGCGGATGAAAGAGTTAGAGGTGCGTGAAGTCCAAATGTGGCTGCGATGTTTGATTTCCGATTCTTTGCTGATTTGATAAAACGGGCATTTTCTGCAATTCCTGCTTTGGCTTTTTCTGATCCATCTCGATCAGTAACTTCGTAACATAACGCTGCTCTTGCGCCTGACAATTCCACTGCTTCGGCAATGACATCCAACGAACCATGAATAAAATTGGGGGAGGCATGATGGTCGATTAATGTAGTCGTCCCGTGTTTTATGGCATCAACCAGGCAAATCAGGGCTGAATAACGAACATCGGCCTCGGTCAGCGATTTGTCCAACGGCCACCAAAGTTTTTCCAAAATTTGATTGAAATTGGCTGGGGCATCGCCCGGAATAGCCAATCCACGCGAAAAAGTTCCATAAAAATGGGTATGTGCACAAATGTTTCCAGGCATTACCAGTTGTCCGCAAGCATCCATGCGTTCGGCATCCGGATAGCGTAATTGCATATCGGCTTGCGGTCCGAAGTCGTAAATGATGTCATCTTTAATATAAATCCCAGAATCTGCCAATATTTGATTTGGTTTGTCCCAGGTAATGACAGTGGCATTAATTATTAACATTGACTGCTCCGGTGTTTGAATATTTATAAAAAAAATTATTTAGCCAAGACCAAACTGGCGGGGATCTGGAAGAGTTGTTCCTCCAAGCGCCATGGCGGACAGCGTTTGAAAAACTGCTTCCTTGTCTTGATGGTTTGTTTCAAAGAGATGATGATAAAGGGCAACAAGAACACTTTCGCTGGGTGTTGTACGGAGATAGTTTAGTGCTGGCGCGAAAAGATCGTGATTAGAATCCATAAGGGCTTGAAGTAAAATATCGGTTGCCGGCTGATCTGGGGTTACGCCTAACCCATGTTTACCTGCAAATTCAATGATCCATGGGTTTTCGTGAGGCGCTAATAACGGTTTTGGAATTCGATGATCTGGTTTTGTTCGTGCATTTAAAAATTCTATTGCGATGTTCCGGACGGCCCATTGTTCGTCATTAATTTGAGTTTTTTCAAGTAATTCAGTGGCCCATGTTTCGGGAACCCTCGCCAACCCATAGACCACAGCGCGCCTGACTAGAATGTCTTCGCTAATAATTCCTTCTCGCAATGCTTCTCGGCCATCTCCAGAATTGTTAGCCAGTGCTTGGGCTGCATAAATTCTAAGCCTTTCATCGCCACGTAACAGGTGGATGGCAACAGCTTCAAGGGCTTGGCCAGAACCAATTCCAACCAACGCCAGGCAGGCGGCTTGTCGAGTTGCTTCGTTTTGTTTTGCAGCCAGACTTGAGAGGAGTTCAATGGATTTTGTGTCTCGGAGAAAACCTGTTGCCAGAGCAGCCAGCTGGCTTACTTGTTCAGATGGGGCATTTAGTAATTGTCTGAAAAGCGTACTCACATTGTTATCACCGCTGAGTGCCAGTCCGGCCATGGCCGATCCGCGAAGCCCAAGTGGATTGTCTTCGTCCTGGATAATGTGGACCATGGAAGCCATAACATCACCTCGCCAGGTGGTTTCGCGAGGTTGCCTGGAATAGCGGAGCATTTTGGCCGCAATAAACCTGGGACGCAACAGGATTGGATCTTCTTTCGCCAATAAGTTGTTAACGACAGAGGATACATCACCAAAAGATGCCAGGTATTGTATACAAATTGATTGTCCGGCCCAGGGCGGTTGATTAAGTAGTGGCGCGGTATCAACTTGTTGCATCGCGAGACCTTTTCCGGCGAGTAATCCCATAAAAGCTGGATGAGCAAATCTAAGTCTGCCACCGTAGTGGGATTTTATTAATCCCGAACTGATCAGTTTTGGAATCAGCCCTGAAGAAGCGATTTTTTGGGGTGTTGTCCCGGTTTTTTTCTTGCGATCCTTTTTTGTCGATAAATCCCATTCGGTAATTTCAGATGTATCAGCATCGGTTTTATTATTAATTGATGTGTCAGAAGATTCTAAGACAGATTCATTACCAGAAGGTTCATGAGCTTCGACTGGCTCATACGATTTGGTCCATTCCCTGGCCCGGTTTCCGTCGAACCAAAAGGACCCATTAAGGCAGGTCTGGAGGCCTAACATATTTAATGCTTCGGGCGGTATTCCTGCTGGTGTTAGTCTACGGATGTGAGCTTCCATGATATCCGCCGGGTGCCCCGTTGAAATATCACCGGCAAAGGCTCCCCAAATTTTAAGAGAAAGTTCCATTGGGGTCAGCCCAAAATTATCAGTAGACAACCATCTCGTTAATAGGGTCGAATTAACTGGAATAATGGTATTCATTATCCAAGTTTCTTTGGTTACATATTTTCCCCAAAGTGATGACCAGTTATTAATGAAGTGAGTTTGTTGGTCGATTCCCCATGGCATGATTGACAACGGAAACAAACCCAGGGTTTGGATACAGTCGAGATATTCGGGTGAGCCTGTTAGAACCAGCCTGGTTTTTGGGTATTTTTTAATCAGGAGAAGCAAGTAATTATTGACTTCGTGTAAAGATGTTTGTGAAAGTTCATCAACTCCGTCTAACAGCAATAGTGCTTTACCACTCGCGAAAGTACCGCTGATAAATTTTGGAATAAGTGGTCCGTCAAAGACCCGCATGTATTGGGTAATATTTTCGGATAGGGGTGTCAGTAAGTCTTCTGGTTTTTGAATATTGTTGAGGTGCAAGCCTAAATCTGCGACATGAATTAAGAATGGAGTTAATTGAGAAATTGGAGAACCATTTAGTGAAGCTGTTGTCATCTGTGATGCCAAAAAAGCCAGTGCAGTGGATTTTCCCATGCCCGGTTGTCCGATTATTGCCAGATTGGCTCCCCCAGCGAGTGCTTCAGCCAATGTCAGAGAAGGCGTATTGTAAAAGGCTCCCAATTCAGGAAAGTTGGGTAAAAATGGGAGAGCATCCTCTATAATATCCCTGTCGTAACTATTGGTATGATCTTCATGGGTAATCGGTGAAACCATAAAGCGGGGTATTTCGATGATTTCGTCAAGGGCAAAGATGGATGCCGCCAGATGCATTTTTTGAGTATGTCTTTGTAAAGCCTTCAGATAAGCAATTTCGATATCGGAGCTGGTTTTTTTGGTTCGATCCTTCTCGTTTTTTTTGTAATTAGTAATCCATTGGTTGATGATTGGGCTTAGTAGGGAAATTACCCACCAAGCCAGGGTGGCAAGACCCATGCCTAAGAAAAAAGAGATTGTATCAAACCTGAATCTCATAAATTATGCACCCATTTAACATTTTGATTTATTAATTTGAATACAATATTCTGCCACACATCGGGCAAAGCACCAATTGATTGGATGTTCGAACAGATTGAGCTAAAGCTGGAGTGAGTGAAGATCCGCAAGTATCACATGCATTTTCAATCACGGATGATACTGCCAACCCAGATCTCTTCTGTCGTAAAGCATCGTAAAGATTTAGGGAAGAAATGTCAATTCCGGGAAGAACTGCCATTCGTTGAGATGTAAGATTTTCAAGCTCTTTTTGTAAGATCAAAAGCTCCGTATTGAGTGTTGCGTTTTCGCTAATAACTTTACCTTGCGTGACATCATAGGCTTTTTGGGAATTATCGAATTCAGACTGTGACTTTTCTAGACCCATCATAAAGTCTAATTGTTGATCTTCAAGTAACCCTAAATTGCGTTTTAGGGATGCAATGTCTTTTTGTAAATCTTGAAGTTCTTTGGGGTTTTGAATACGGCCGCTATAAAGGCTTGATTCGGCCTGCTCGAGTTTTATGCGTTTGTTGGAAGATTCGAACTCGGCATTTCTTAGCAAATTTTCAGCCTGGTGAAGCGCTAATTTTGAATTTTCGAGTCGTTTTGTGGCAGCAATAAGATCAGCGTTTGTGTCAAGTGTGGTTTGAATTGCAGCCAGGCGTGCAGACACGATTTTTTGGCGGCTATCAATTTGTTGCAGGCGAAATAGCAGAAGGGCTAGGCTCATTGGTAGAATTATACACGTTGCAGGAGATGAACGTGTTTGTTTTTCCGAACTTATTCGTACGAATTTGAAAAACCTTCATTCTGAGTTTAGAAAATGAAAGTGATTGAAAATTTATCTGGGGATATTATAGTAATTGTATACAGCTTCAGACACTTTAGCAATCATGCCAGAAATGGGGTCCCAAACCGCTTGAATGGGATGGTAAACATAAATTGTAAGCACGTAATTTCCACCCGGTGTATAAACAATCGCAGCATCCGAAATATTCTGGATAATTCCTGATGGCCCACTGATCCACCCATGTTTGTGAGCTATTTGAGTACCTTCGGGCAAGCCAGCTTCAATCAGGACTCCAATACGGTCTCGTTTCAAGTATTCGATTATTTGTTGACATTCAACCTGATCAATTTTGTTAGAAAATGCAGCAACTAGGCCACCCCCTCCGTTCTGGGCGCATTGGTATAAATCAACCAGCAATGAACCGATGTCGGATGGTGTGGTTTGATTGTAAGTATCCGGATTGGTGCTCACATCATTTCGTTGATTTGCCTGTGTGGAAAAAGATTGGAGAAGTGGTGCGCCATCGAAAAAATATCCAGCAAGGAATGTATTTTTTAAACCCAGTGTGTTCATATCATCCGAGACGACTAAAGGGCCTCGCGAGCTGCTTAACTTGTTCATCAAAGCATCCGAAGCTGGATTCTCAGATTTAGTAATCATTTCAAGGATCAAATCCTGAGTCGATTGATTTATATCAGGGCCAAGATTTTTATAAACTGAAACAAGAATAGGTATTTTTATAGTACTGGAGGCTGTAAAAGCAATATCTGGATCAATGGGAATGTCACGATTTTGGTTATAGCCAAAATGCATTTCATCTCCAGACTGGAGATCCTGTAGATAAACACCTACAACGCCATCGAAGGGAGTTAAATCTATTATTTGTTTGATCAGGATTTCTAGATTTTTTAAAGGGGGGCGACCTGGATTTGTGCGTTGGAAGGTGAGTGCGACCGTTCGGTTTGTGGGTGATTTGAGTGCATCATTAATGACAACAATAGCTCGATCCAGATCAAGTTCTTGCCCGGTTTTTCCTGGCAGGAAAGTAACCTGACCAGGTTGAGGGGCAGCCGGAATGGATGGTTGATCGTAACGAGAAGCGATCTCATCTTTGAGATAAGCTCGGAGTCGTTCCTCGCTGAAACTGGAAATTAAAGGTACATCAGTTGTAGCTGTTTGGCGATTCCACAAAAAATCCCAAAAGCCTCCCCAAAAAGAACTTCCGGTTCGTTGCAGATCAGCTGCTGCCAGCATGGATTCTGTATCAACCTGAAAACCCGCAACGGCAGGGTCAAGTTGAATAATCGCTCCAGCATATTGGATTTCGACGGGAGTATTAAAAGCCTGCAATAGTCTTTGGGAAGCTGTTTGGGGATCCAAACTGCCGACAGGAACACCTGCAATTGTCATACCGGGTGGATAATTGCCTCTTTCCCGTGAATAAGTTGTCAATCCAATCATAGTCAGTACAATGGCGGCTGCAATAAATAACAGCGAGATCCAGCGTAAGATAAAAGATGCATCTCGTGTTATTCTCATTTAACCTTCCAATCAGGCTGAGAAAAAGTATATCCGGCAAGCAGGATATAGGATACCCAGACCAAATCGGCTAGAAAGAGGTGGACGACTTGCATCCAAACGGGCGCCAATAATAATATGTTGGTCAAACCGGCTACCCACTGTAATAGGACTAAACAAAAAACCAGCAGGCATAACTTCCGACCGATTTGATCTTTAAATTTCTTACTTAAATATCTTACAAAATATAATGAATATAGTCCAACTGCAATTGCAAAGACAGGATGATAAATACGTAACTGAACAAGGAAATTGGCACCGGGGGTAGACTGTTGAGCGAGTGTTTCCGCCAGAGAAGTGGATGGGAATAACGTATCCCCCAAGGCAGTAATTGCACCACTCATCCCGAGAATTACAACACCAAAAATTCCAATTCCAAACAACAAATTTAGGGCACCATTATCGGTAAATTTTATTTGTTTACCACCTGATGCCCACCAGGCATTTAAGCTCAGAAAGGCCAGAAGAATAAATGTGTTGAGGAGGTGCGTGGAGACTGCTACTGCCCGAAAAACAGATGAGTTTGTCCCGACAAGTTTGAATAATACCAATCCTGCTCCCAGGAGGGCTTCAAGAATAATAAAAAAAGACGCACCTATAAAGCCAATTCGCTGAAAATTGCCTTTTGGAAATTTTCGCAATCCCCAAATCAGGAGAATTAATACTGCAATTAACGCCAGCCCACTCATCACTCGATGCGTGAATTCGATGACAGTTTGTATTCGCTCTGGTGTTGGAAGGAGATCTCCATTACAACTAGGCCAATGGTTTCCGCAACCGGCGCCCGACCCTGTTGCGCGAACAATTGTGCCCCAAAGTATGACAATAATGTTCCAACCAAGAACACCCCAAGAATATTTTGCAAAACGGTTCATTTGTCACCTGATACTGGTGTCAGTGATAACTTGATTTGAATCAACTACAAAAGTATAACATATTCATAATTATTGAATCAGCATTTCCAATGTAGAATAAATTATATTTTACAATCTGGATATTTTGCCAAAATAAAAAGGTCGAGGTGTTTATGTTACGTTCTTTTTTGATTTCCCTCTCAAAGGCCGCCTGGGCGCAAAAAATGGTTACCGGGTGGGGGTTTGCGTGGAGGGCTGCTTCTCGTTTTGTGGCTGGATCAACCGTTGCTGATGCTATTAACATTGTTCGTGGTCTGAATGAGAAAGGAATAAATGTTACCCTTGATCAGTTGGGGGAGCACACATCAACC
>CAZLJB010000029.1:0-15174 GCA_964559195.1 uncultured Anaerolinea sp.
TTCAGGTGACTGGAGTTCAGACGTGTGCTCTTCCGATCTCCTGGCTCGCTCTCGACCGAAACCCGGCCGCCCTGCAGCTCAACCAAACGCTTGACCAGCGAAAGCCCCAACCCGCTGCCGCCAAAACGGCGCTCCAGGCGCGCATCCAGCTGGCTGAAAGGCTGGAACAAACGCTGAAAATCCTGCGCATTGATCCCAATCCCACTGTCCCAAACCGTGATCCAGACCTGCCCCGGGTCATCGCCTGTATAGACCTCAATCCCCAGGCGGCCCCCGCCGGGCGTAAACTTGACCGCATTATTCAACAACTTGACCAGCGCCTGCTTCAAGCGCCGCACATCGCAGCGCACAATCAGCGCACCTGGTTCCAGCTTCAAACTGGTTTGCAGCTGCTTTTTCTCAGCCTGCGGCGCCATCGCGATCAAACTCGCATTGCAGACCTGCGCCAGCGAGCAAAGCCCCATCTGCACCTCGAACTTCCCCGCTTCAATCCGCGAATAATCCAGGATGTCGTTGATCAAATCCAAAAGCTGCCGCCCGCTGCTCTCAATACTGTGCAGGGCATGCAGCTGCTTCTCACTCAAGCCACCATAAGCCTGCTGCTGCAGCACCTGGGCCAAACCCAGGATACCCGTCAGGGGGGTACGCAGCTCATGGCTCATACTCGCCAGAAATTCATCCTTCAAATGCGAAGCCTTTTCCAACTCGAGATTCGCAACCTTCAACTCGCTCGTGCGTTCATCCACACGCTGCTCAAGCTGCTGGTGCGCCTCCAACAACTCGGCTTCGGCACGCTTGCGCGCATGGATATCGCTCAGGGTCCCAACCACCCGCGCGGCGCTGCCATCCGCCTCACGCGCCATCACCCCGCCGCGCATCGAAAACCAACGCCACTGCCCGTTTTTCATTTGCATGCGCAGCTCAATATTAAAAACATCATCATTCAAAATACCCTGCTGCAGTTTCGCCTCGGCCCCCAGCAGATCATCACCGTGCACCAGTGCGCGCCAGGCATTGTAATTGAAGCTGATCTCATGCTCTGCATAGCCCAGGTTGGCATAATAATTCTTGCTGATCAGGATCTCGTGACTGGCCGCCTGCCACTCCCAGATACCGTCACGCACCGCTTCAAGCGTTTCAGCATAGCGCTTCTCACTCTCCCGCAGGGCATTTTCAACCCGCCGGCGCTCGGTTATATCGCGCGTCACACCCAGGACTTCCACCCGGCCGCTTTTCTCATTCCGAAAATAACTCGTGATCACCTCGGTCCAGACCAGTGAGCCATCCTGGCAGGGTTGCTCCACTTCGCTTACAAAGAATTTCTCCGGCCCAAATTTACCTGCCAGAAAATCATTCATTTCCGTCTTCATCTTGGCCCGCACAAAGGCAGAAGCCTGCGGCGAGAGGGCCGCATCCATCGGCTCCGCCAGGATCTCGTCCGGCGTATACCCGCGCAAATTGAAAACCGACGGGCTGACGTACAGAAAACGCAGGCTCTCCGCATCCATGGTCCAGACCACATCCCGGATATTCTCGGTCAGCAGGCGGTATTTCGCCTCGCTTTCGCGCAGCCGGTTCTCGGCCTGCTTGCGCGGGCTGATATCCCGCAAACTCACCAGGCTGGCGTTGCTGCCCTGCCAGTCAATACTGGTGGCGCGCAGATCAAGCGTTCGCAGCGACCCATCCGGCTGCGCCAACACCCATTCCGCGCTGCCAGCCTGCCCCAGCTCAACCCCGCCGGACAGCCCGGCCAGCGAGCCAATCAGTTCAGCCTCTGACTTGTTCAAAAGCTGGCAAGCCGCCGTGTTGGCCAGCAACACCCGGCCATTCCAATCCATCACCAGCATTCCATCGATATTGGCTGAAATTAAAACCTGCAGCTGCGATTCACGGCTGCGCAGCACCCGCTCGGCTTGCTTGACCCGCAGCACGGCCTGGACGCGCGCCAGCAGCTCGCGATTGGGAACCGGGCGGGTAATATAATCATCCGCCCCCAGGTTAATCCCGGTTACCTTGTCATCTGATTCGATATTGCCGCCTGAGAGAATGATCACCCCCACACCCAGCAGTCCTGGATCCATTTTGATCACACGGCAGATTTCAAAGCCACTCATATCCGGCATGCCCACGTCCAACAGCACCAGCTCGATTTTTTCCTGCCGCAATAATTGCAGCCCCGCCCGCCCAGAGCCTGCCTCAAAAGTTTTATAGCCATCCGATTCAAGCACTCGCCGCGTGGTGACACGCAGCAAGTCATCGTCATCCACAATCAATACCTTTACCTGCCCATCCATATTCCACCTCAGGGTGCAATCATAACCAAACAAAAAAACCTATCTGCATCCCCTATTTTATACCAATAACCCACTTTGCTGCTTCCCAGCTGCAAGTTGGGTCCGGTTTTGATTTTGCCAACGGGACGAACAAAGGGTAGTGGCTTCCCCCGCAAATGGATATTTCACGGGAAGATCTTCCCGTGAAATATCCATAAAAAACCCGGTTATTCTAACAATTTATCGTATCGAAGCACCTTGTTACGGCCTGTCTCTTTGGCGCGGTACAAGGCCTGATCTGCCTGACTTAGCAGCATATCAATTGATTCATTGTTACCAGAAAGACTGGCAATCCCTGAGCTGATGCTGAGCACCACTGAATGGCCTTCCAGATCAATCGGCTGTTTCATTAGCGCCAGGCGGACGCGTTCGACGATCTCATAGGCCTGTTCTTGATTTGTCTCCGGCAGGAGCAAGACAAACTCATCCCCGCCGAATCGCGCAAACACATCAATTTCTCGAATATATTTTTGGCATATTTTTGTAAAAGAAATCAACGCCTGATCGCCTGCCGCGTGTCCATAGGTATCATTGATATGTTTGAAATGATCGATATCAATCAATGCTACGGCAGATAAACGCTTGAGTCGAATGGAACGTTTTATTTCGCCGTTCGCGAGTTCGATGAAATGACGACGGTTGGATACCCTGGTCAGTTCATCTGTCGTAGCTTGCTGGCGCAATTCTTCTTGAAGTTTCTTGCGCTCTGTGCTGTCGGCAATGATATGCATACGTCCAATGACTTGGCCTTGTTGTCCGCGCAATGGCGCCACCGATAGGCTAACCGGGAACTGTTCCCCATCCTGTTTTATCCGCAAGGTATCCAGATTGCTAAATGCCATGCCGTTAAAGGTTGCCTGGCGCAGAGCCTCATATTCCTTGAGCTTTATTTCGGGGACGGTCGGGTTGGTTTTTCCAAGGATTTGTTTATCTGACCAACCAAACAACGTTTCCGCGGCGGGATTCCACATGGTGACATGGTCGTCGGCATCTAAGGTCAAGATCGCAAGCGGCGATGAAAAGATGATAGTTTGCAATGCATCGCGCGTTTCACGCAGCTGTTCCTCGGCGTGTTTGCGATCGGTGATGTCCATCATCATGGTCAGCAGGCAGGCTGTGTCGTGCAAGGCAATCGGGGTGATAAAAATTAGCGCGGGAAAAGTCTCGCCGGATTTACGACGTAATCGGATTTCCAGGTTTTCGACCCGCCCATGCTCCTGGATTTCGCGAAGGATACTCGCACGTATGTCGTCGCCCACCCATAAATTCAATTCAATCGAAGTCCTACCAATCGTTTCTGCTTGACTATAACCCAACACACGTTCAAATGCATCGTTGACATCCGTGTAGCGCCCCTCCAAGGCAGTGCTGACGCCAATCACTATCGGACTCAAGCGCAGGATGGTGGCGGTACGCCTTTCGCTCTCACGCAGTTCTTCTTCCATCTGCTTGCGTTCCGTAATATCACGGCTGACACCCAGGATTTGAGTAACCTGGCCTTGCGCATCGCTGAGTAGAGTCGTGACAACTTCGATCGGCACAATCGAGCCGTCTTTATGATATTGGTACATTTGATCGGTTCGCAATCGTTGCGATTGGTCACCCTCGGCGAATGCCATCAAACGCTTTGGCAAATCCACTGCAAGTGTTTGGAAGGACTCTTTAGTCATGATGTCTTGCATGCTTTTATTCAGTACTTCTTCCGGTGTAAATCCAAGCAAGCGCAGTATGGATGGGCTTAAATAGGTAAAGTGCCTGGATTCCAAATCGAGGATCCAGATGACATCCGAAACATTCTCAGCCAGAAGCCGGTAGCGCGCCTCGTTTTCACGCAAGGCTGTTTCCGTGCGCTCGCGCGCAGTGACATCCAGAAATGACCAGACGCGACCACTGGCTTTCTGTTCTCGGATTAGAGGACGTGATAGCCGGTTAAACACCCGCCCGTCCTTGAAATGCAGAACATCAAAACTTTCTTGCTCTGCTTGATAGAGTTCCTGTACCTTTTCGAGAAAATCTTGTGGATTGACCAATTGCGCAAGCACGGTCTGGATGAGAGCGGTGTCATCCTTGCCTGCCAGCACTGCCTCTGGGATCTGCCACATTTCAACAAAGCGCTCATTCACAAATAACACCCTGTTGTCAGAATCAACCGCCAGAATGCCATCTGCCGTCGATTGCAGCACCGCTTGTAAAGACTCTTCGCTCTTACGCAGGTCTTGCTCAGCCTGTTTGGTTTCGGAGATGTCCTGATGAACCACGATCAAGCCCTTGCGAGGCTGGCGTTGAGGCAAAACGGTTAAGGTAAACCAGCGCGGCATGCCTGGCGCATCGCACGGGTATTCAACCATAAAGTGCTCTTGAGAACCATCCAATACCGCCCGCATTCCATCCAGCATTGCCGCGGCACTCTGATCACCCGCGCGTACCGCCGCTTCACAGACTGTCAGGTAGTTCGTACCCACATAGCAAGCTGGGTCAGGGCAATCGTTGGCAGCTGCAAATTTTTTCCAGGCCTGATTGACGATGACAATCACACCGTGCTCATCCAGCACAGCAATCTGCGCGGTGAGTGAATTCAGCACGCCATTGACAAAGAGCTCACTATCTTTCAAAACTGTTTCGGCGCGTTTACGTTCGGTGATGTCAAGCGAGTTGACCATTACCCGTGTAACTTGACCGGAAGGGTTGCGAATGGGTTGAAGGTTGAGATGCCACCAGCTGGATTGATTGTCGATAACACTCTGATAATCCCCTGACTCACCCTTTCCAGTGGCAATCACCTGGCGGATTTTTTTCAATTGCCAATCGGCAGTTTGAACAGAGTATAAATCCTGCAAGCGCTTTCCAATAATTTCCTGCGGGTTACCAGAACCAGTTATTGAAACAAGGCCGACCTGGTTGACATAATGATGCACCCCCTCAAAATCAATCATCATGATGTTGCTCTCTTGGCTATCGAGCAAACTGCGAAATTTCTCATCACTCTCTATTAATTTTTCTTCGGTGCGTTTATGCTCACTGATTTCATCCTGCAATTGCGTATTGGTTCGGTTTAGCAGTTCAGTGCGTTCCTGAACCTGTGTTTCCAAATTAGCATTGAGTTGGGCAAGTGCGAGGCGAGTGCGGTTCAGTTGGCGTGTCAATCCAAGTAAAAAGACGATCAGGAGCAGCAAAACCACAATCCCTGCGCTGGTGGCAATCATTTGCGGTTGGTTGAGATCAAGATATTCATAATAAATATCCAGGTTAAGATCGGTAGCTTTTCCAAATTCATCGCGCTGCGCTTGACCCACAATCTGGTGGGTGGACAGACCAAGTTGAAAAGGAGACAAAACCAAAACTGTTTTGTTGGCCGGCATTGCGTGCGCGCTCTGCGTTCCTGAGAATATCAAACCAGCTATTAGCAAGCCAGCCAGAAGAAAAAAACGGAAATAAAATTGTATTTCGAATCTTCGTAAGAACATGGCGTCCTTCTGAAACCGATAAAAATGCCAAAAATAAACTTAACAGGCATGGCATCCTAACAAAATGGAAGATTCCAGATCATTGGATGCCAGTACCAAATTGCAGCCTGCCTCAGCAGGCCGTCGACTAAATCGTGCTCGCTATCTAATCAAATCATTCCTGCGCTTAGCGTTAAGCGACAACGTTGCAGCTTTTTGGATGAATCGCAGGGTTGCATGCCTGATTCGATCTAAATTCCCATCGCCTGGTTCACCGCTTCCAGTAACAAATCGAGAGAACCAACTTCAAATACCAGGATGATATCGCCGACAATCGACTCAGATTCCAGGGTGAAGCTTGTCTGCACCCACACCACATTTGCATAAGCCTGGGTTTGCTGGGTGGAGAGGATTATTTCAAAAGGGTTATCTACATAAATGGGCACGGAATAATAAACATGCAGTTTTAGTTCGCTGCCGATCGCGCCCATCACGCCGTTGAGAACGATATTGCCCACCTCGGTCAGCGTAGCCACTCGCATATCATTCAGAGCGCTTGAATCAGCTTCAACGCCAGTGAGTATGCTCACAAGCTTAACAGCTTCTTCGGCTGGGAAAACCAGGGAGGCGTTGCCTGAAAACGGTCCTTTGAATCCGAGCCGGACCGAGGAGAGGTTTCCCGCATCCAGAGAGCGGATTTTAGACTGCAACTGTTCATAATTCATCATTTCAACAATCGGCACGTGCAATTGCACCCGAGAATTCAACATGGCATTCAGAACCCCAGCCGCATGTCCGACGCCGATATTGACCATTTCTTTCAAAGCATCGATTTGACTACGGGATAGTTGCATTTCCAGACTCCTTGCTCCGGGGTTGCAGCGCCTGTGCAATGGCTGCGAGCACATCCTCTGCGCGTGAAGGTTTGTTCAAAAAAGCGACGGCCCCCAAAGCCAAACATTCTTGCCTGGTCTGATCTTGAATATCAGCTGTGTGAATAACGACCGGTAGGCTCAGGTGTTTGGCATGGAACTCACGCAAGACCTCCATCCCACTCACTTTTGGCATAAGCAGATCAAGCACCATACAATCGGCTTCACTGTTTATCGCCATGGAGAGGCCTTCATCGCCATCGCTGCCTTCAATCACCTCATAACCGGCAGCTTCGAGTAATTTCCGCAATTTAATTCTCTGATACATTGAATCATCTACCAATAAAACGCGAGACATTTCTTCTCCTTGGGTTGAGGGGTAACCGGTAAAAAAGGTTCAAAGAATTTGGGGATTATGCTATTCGACAATGTTATCATAGACTAATGCTATTCTAAACCACCTGACACTTTCAAAATCCTATCAATTTCTTATCATTTTTAGCCAACCAGTTTGGTCGTGTTTTGGGCAAATTCCTTAATTTTTATATTTACCCACAAGCTGAGAGGTTTTCTAAAATCCAGCCTGATTGACGATATAAGCCTTTGGTTTGCCTTTCGATTCACTTTTGTTACGCCTATTCATGCGTAAACCTCCTCTGTAGCTTAAGGTGAACAGCTTTAGCAGACAGGGGGCGGTCTATTTTTTCCGTAGAAGTCCCAGCGCTAAGTGTAGAAAACAATGACAGCCCACTCATTGCTGTGATAGATTTCATTGTGTGCGATCCGCGCGTAGAACGGGACATCACATCCAGATCCTGTGCGAATTTTGGCATTGACTGTTGCTGGGAATGCCAACAACATCAAAATGACTAGCCCAAAAACGATCTTTTTCATCGAAATCTTCTTTTTTATCAACATCAGTCTTTATTGACAGCCTGCATTCAAGCGAACAAAATAACACGCTCCGACTCACTCCAACTTTGTACAACTCAGTAACATTCAGCTTGAGTAATACGGTAACTCTCCCGGGTGTTGTAAGTCTGGCGCCAAAGGCTTACAATTAAGCTATCCCACCTGCCAAAGGAGGTCAAATCATGAAAACCAAATGGATCATGCTAATCAGCCTTTTGAGCCTGGCACTCAGCTCCTGCAGCCCCGAAAGGCCGCCCGCCAGCCCATCCGCTCCGGCTGTCTCAGCTGCTTCAGAAACCCCCAGCCTGCAGGTCGAACCCACCCGGCCAGACCCCGCCCCTACCCGCCTGGCCGAACCAACCCAGACCCTGCCCAGCCCGACCAGCTCCCCCGCCGGCCTGGAGCCGATGATCAAAACCGCCCGCCGTGACCTTGCCAGCCGCCTGTTCGTCTCCATCGACCAGGTCAGCCTGCTGCGGGTCAGCCAGGTCAACTGGGCAAACTCTGGCCTGGGCTGCCCGGAGCCCGGCCTGGTTTACGCCCAGGTCATCACACCCGGCTACCTGATCATCCTGAGCTCCGGCCAAAAAGAATACGAATACCACGCCGGACAAGACCAGCATGCCTTCTTTTGCAAAAACCCTGAAAAGCCCAGCCTTTACGACCCCAGCAGCTTCTAACCACGCGCGACGATTAATCCCATGCCCCTGAAACTGTCACAACCGGGAACACACTTATAATGAAGGAATAATGATGACAACCGCCACCCCCAATCTCACCGATCAAGTCCTGGCATTACCACCATCCCGGCCTTCTCCAAAAAAGACCTTTCGCGTGTTTATTTTGGACTCGCGAAAGCTGAAAGATAAACAAGGTTCGTCTGCGCTCATGGGGGGCAGATTGATAGTCTAGAATTATCCCAGGACGGAAAAAAATCTTTGGTTTTCAGATTGCCCATCGTTCAGCCCGGCTCGAACCATCCGTTCCCACTGGTTGGATCGCGGTACCCCTGGATGGTCTGGTTGACCTGGTAGCCAGCAAAATGATTGCACTGATAGAGCGCGGCGCGCCGCGCGGGGTAGATGTCATCAGCCTGCCATGTCTCCGCGGGAGAGGCGGAAACCTGCTTCAGCAGGTTTGAGATGTTTCAGGCGCAGAATTTATTCTGTGCCGGTTTGTGCCTGCGAGCAGTTCTCATGACGGCCGCCTGTGGTTGAAACCACAGGCTGGTCAGAACCCAAACCTGCTGAAGCAGGTTGGCGGGATCGACGAAGAGAATGGCAAATGAAGGGGTGGGTCTTGCGTATTGGCAAGACCCACCTCGTAGTTTCTACGGGGTTACTATTTAAAAAAACTCGTGTTTTATACTGATTGCAGCAAGCCTGGTTCGTTATAAAATGTTAGAAATATTATTTTTATAAATAATTTAAAAGTAAACCCTATTCTAAAAGTAATTTCAGAGTCAATATTGGAGGGAATACGCTGTGATTTCACGTCGCGATTTTATCAAGCTCGGAGCGCTGACCAGCGCTAGTTTAATGTTAGTCAAAGTATCCAGGCCCGATACGCTCGCCAGGGCGCTTGGCCAATCCACGGATATCAAATTTACCCAGCCTTTGCGTGGCGTTTACCCATTGGATGTGAATGGTATCCCGGTCGCTCTACCGGATGGAAAGCGCTTTTGGAAAGGGGATGACATCACTGCTCAACATTACACAATTGATATCAACGAATACAAGGATCAAATCCATCCCAGTTTGGGTCTTACTACCTTGCGCGGCTATCATTCGCGCAATAACCTGGGTGGTATTAAAACACAAAGACACCTGGGCGGCATTATTATTGCCCAGAAAGGCACACCGGTTCAAATCACGTTTCAAAATAATTTGAGCGGGCCGCACCCACTCATGGTGGATACTACGGTGATGGGTGCCGAATTAGGCGATAACCGGGTTTCGACACACTTGCATGGTGGCGAAGTCCCCTGGATCAGCGACGGCGGACCTTTTGCCTGGTTCGATAGCGCTGGCAACTATGGAACCAGTGCCCAAAAAGACGCGCTTAATATCTATAAGACAGTCAATAAGAAATTGCTGCCTGGGCAGGCGGAAGTCTATTACCCCAATAATCAGAGTGCGCGCATGATGTGGTATCACGATCATGCGGTTGGCATCACGCGTCTGAATGCCTACGCCGGCATCGCATCCGCCTATATTATCCGGGATTCATTTGAAGCAGGTTTGAGGACGCTGGGGCTGCCAGATTTCATCGAAAATGGTGGTAATGAGATCCCGCTTGTTTTCCAGGACAAGATATTTGTCGATGAAAATACACCCATTTCGGATCCGACCTGGACGGGTGTATCAACCCCGGGCAGCCTGTGGTACCCGCATACTTATAATAATTGGGATATTGGACCCAATGGCATGCCTTTTACCAAAGATAACATAAATAATTCTGTAATTCCTGAAATGTTCGGCAACACCATGTTGGTCAACGGTGTGGTGCACCCCTTCGCCGGGCTGGAACCACGGCGCTACCGCTTGCGAATACTGAATGCCTGCCAGGCGCGCTTCTTGAACCTGCAGCTTTACGAAGAGACCGCACCAGGTTCTGGGAAGCCTGATTTTACAAAACCAGGTCCCGATTTTCTGGTAATCGGCACGGAAGGCGGTTTCCTGGCCCGGCCCGTGCAGGTCGCCTCGAATCAGA
Organism: uncultured Anaerolinea sp.; assembly: GCA_964559195.1. Taxonomy (GTDB): domain Bacteria; phylum Chloroflexota; class Anaerolineae; order Anaerolineales; family Villigracilaceae; genus UBA5195. The sequence continues at coordinate 10,273 of CAZLJB010000029.1, forward strand.
CCATCGATAAATTCCCGGGCGGCAGCCTGCTGCTGACAGCCCCGGGTGTGCGCTGGGATCTGATCGTCGACTTCAAGGGTTTTGAAGGTAAGAGTTTCATCCTGTATAATGACGCCCCGGCGCCCTTCCCAGGCGGCGATATTGCCAATGACTATGACGATCCGGCCGGTTTTACTACCCGCAACATTATGCGCTTCGATATTGCCACAAGCATCACCGGTAAAGCCGATCTGCCCATGTTGATCACCCCGAAACTGTCGCTGGCGTTGGCACCCAAATCTGGGATCGATCCTTTCCTGGTCCCGCTGGGTTCGTCGATTGTAAAGGGCGTCCTTAAACTTCCGAAGGGTGTGCCCGTCCGCAAATTAACCCTGAATGAGGTGTTTGACGAATTCGGCCGGCTGGCCCAACTGCTTGGCACCAACCAACCGGTCCCGCTGCCGATGGGCTACGATATTGATCCTGCCAATCCGGATAATGGCACCAATTATGCCCGCGCTTATGCCGATGTGGCGACCGAAACTCCCACCGCGGGCAAGGTGGAAGTCTGGCAGATCGCCAACCTTACCATGGATACGCATCCGATTCACTTCCACCTGGTAAATGCCCAGGTATTGGCCAGGCAGTCGTTCGTAGATGATATGGGCATGTTGCAATATACCAACGGTGTGCCGGCCTACACCGGCCCGGTTCGAGGGCCCGATACGACCGAACTGGGTTGGAAAGAAACCATCCTGATGCACCCGGGAGAAGTGACCACTGTCATCATGAAATTCCGGCTGCCCAAGGTACCTTTCAGCGTCCCCGCCAGCCCGCGCACCGGCGGCAACGAGTATGTCTGGCACTGCCACATCCTGGACCACGAAGAACACGATATGATGCGCCCGCTGATCGTGACCTAGCCAGTTTGATCTGATCACAAAAAAGAAAGCACCTCCCTGGAACAAAACCAGACAGGAGGTGCTTTTTATTTGGCTGGCTCAGGCAGCGCAGGCTTCATCCAAATGAAAACCCGCGCGCCGGTAGGCTTTCAGGGCCATGGTTTCACCATAATCCGCGGGATAGTTCACGTTTTTTAATCCTATTATGTTATTATTTGGCAGATAAACGCCAAGCGATTGATAAACATAGATGATCCCTACCCTGGTCACGCATAGGTTTTTTTGCGGCAAGCAACCTTGGGAATTCGTCAATCATTTATCTTTTCCATCTGGCGCTTCCGCTTACCGGGCAACTGCCAGGTTCTCATGCAATTTCAAATTCTTATCCACAAGGTTGGAGACAACAATAAATGAAGCGCTCAATTTTGCTGCTGTCCTTAATTACTTTTACTCTTTTTGCCTGCACTTCCTTGCCAGCCACCTCACAAACTCCCACCCTGAAAATTGCGGTAATTCCGGTGATTGATACGCTGCCTATTTTTGTAGCGCAGTCAGAAGGCTTGTTTGAAAAGAATAATATCAAAGTAGAACTTATTCCGGTCGCATCCGCACCAGAACGAGATCAAATTATGCAAGCCGGCCAGGCGGATGGCACATTAAACGAAACCCTGGCCGTCATGCTCTTCAACAAGGATAAAGTTCAAATTCAGGCCGTCCGTTACGGCTTGATGGCTACACAAAAATCAGGTCATTTTTTCATTCTCGCATCACCCAAATCAGGCATTAAGGATGTGAATGGCTTAAAAGGCGTCGAAATTGGGATCTCGCAAGGCACAATTATCGACTACGTCACGACACGCCTGCTTGAATCTCAGGGATTCACCCAGGCTGAAATCAAAACCCTGGCCGTCCCCAAAATCACCGATCGAATGGCCCTGCTGGCATCCGGCGGACTTAAAGCAGCCGTTATGCCAGATCCCCTGGCAGCCTTGGCGATCCAACAGGGCGCAAATATCATCATCGACGATTCGATTAATCCCAAACTCGGCGCAAGCGTCATCTCATTTCGAAAAGAATTTCTGGATGCAAATCCTGGCGCGGTTAAAGCTTTTTTAAACGCCATTGAAACGGCTGTCACCCTGATTAATTCCAATCCCGGCAAATATAGCAATCTGCTGGCAGAACATAAAATCGTGCCTCCAGCGCTGATCGAAAAATATGTCATCCCGCAATTCCCACTCAAAGGGGTTCCTTCTGAAGCCGAATGGAATGATGTGCTCGCCTGGGCAAAATCCAGGAAATTATTTAGTGCTGATATTTCTTACAAAGATTCCATCAATCCTTTATTTCTGCCGTAAAAGACCTGCACGCGACCCGCTTCATTTCATAAACATTTAATGATCAAAATAGAATCTCTCGTATTTAACTATAAAGCCACACCGATCTTTGATAATTTCAACTGGCAAGTTCAAAGCGGCGATTTATGGAGCATCTTAGGGCCTTCAGGCTGCGGAAAAAGCACCCTGCTTTCCTTGCTGTCTGGTTTGCTATCCCCAAATTCAGGCACCATTCGCGTAAACAACCAGGTGCTTATCCGCCCTCGCCCGCAAACTGGTCTAATTTTGCAGGATTACGGCCTGCTGCCCTGGGCGACCGTCGGTCAAAATGCCAGCCTGGGGCTTGAAGTACGCAATTTTTACGGAGCAGACGGCGTGCACGCACCAAAAAGTTTGACCGGGGTGGAAAGCCTAGATTTATGGCTGCGAAGACTCGGCCTGACTGCCGTGGTTAATAAATACCCCGGCCAAATTTCAGGAGGCCAACGCCAACGTACCGCCATCGCCCGTACGCTTATTTTGAAACCTGACTTACTATTGATGGACGAACCCTTCTCTTCGCTGGATGCCCCAACCCGCGAAGCATTACAAAGCCTGACCCTTGAACTTTTTCAGGAGGAGCAGCTGACAGTCATCACGGTAACGCACTCAATCGAGGAGGCCGTCTTGATGGGCCGCAAGATATTACTGTTAAATAACCCGCCTAACACTAGCCCGCATATTATTGAGAATAAGCAGGCTGGCACAATCGGTCACCGCGAAAGCCAGGCCTACCAGGCAGCCTGTAAAAATTTAAGAACGCTGATGAATCCAGTCATAGAACAAGGCCTATGAATAACATCCGACGACGAGATATTCTTCTGGCAAGCCTGGCCATCGGCCTGGGTTGGGAATTGGCGGCATTATTGCTCAACCGTCCAATCTTGCCGACACCTGCCATGGTTTTCCTGGTATTTTTTCGCGATTTACTGAGCGGAGAATTGGCCGGTCATTTCATTGTCAGCCTTTGGCGGGTATTTGCCGGCACATTTTTAGCGATCATCACGGCTGCCCCGGCCGGTTTGATGTTGGGCCAATCCAAAAAACTCGGGCAGCTGTTCATGCCCGTCATTTACCTGCTATACCCGATCCCAAAAGTTGTCTTTGTGCCAATCATTCTGCTTTTTTTCGGGATCGGCGATACTGCCAAGATCGTGATCATATTCATCATTCTCTTCTTTCAGATTCTCGTTCTGGTTCGAGACCAGGCCTCCAATCTTCGACCAGAATTAATTCAATCCGTCAAAAGTCTTGGCGCTGGCAGGCGTGCCTTGTTCAAATATGTTTACTTGCCTGCCAGCTTACCTGCTATTTTTACGGCTATCAGGCAATCCATCGGAACAGCAGTCGCCGTACTTTACATTGCTGAGCTTTTTGCCACGAATCAGGGCCTCGGCTATTATATTTATTTTAAAGGCAGCACGCTGCTGGATTATCCAGCCATGTACGCAGGGGTGGTGGCGATGAGCTTGCTGGGCTTGGGGATGTATTTTTCGGTCAATCGCCTTGAGACATGGTTATGCCCATGGCAAATCGCGGCCAATTGACAAAACACGATCTACTTTATCCATCCACCGCAGGCTGTTAAAAACGCCCATTATTATGCGAATCCCCTGGGGTTTAAATAAAAAACTGCTGTTGAGTAAACATCAGCAGCCAGTCCGGTTTTATCCTTCTATTATATGAAGCGAGCAGCCACTTCTCTGGGGGAATTGCCCCACCACCTCGAAATCACTCTCCAGTGAGAGCGCGATCTGCAACGCTTCTCGAAACATGGGATGGTCATCAACAATCAAAACGCTGAAAGGTTTCAAGGTTTACTCTCGCTCCTAACTAAAGCAGCTTGCGGATGATCAATGCTCACCCTGACCAGCGTGCCTGCACCCGGACTTGAATCAATTTCCAGGCGGCCTCCCAGGCGCTCGGCGCGTTCGGTCATCGTTATTAAACCCAATCCGCCCTGGCGAACCGCTTGCGTGTCGAAACCCTTGCCATTATCCATTATTTTTAGCTCAAATTGATGTTGATTACCGGCCACAGACAGCTCGACCCGCGTGGCCTGGGCATACTTGATGGAATTATTCAAGGCTTCCATGCTGATGGCATACATGTCTAATTCCCAAGACTTCGGCCAGATACTCCCGCTTTCCACTTTCAACTCGGCTTCAATATTTGCGCGCCGCTCAACCGCATCCAGGCGGAACTGGATGGCTTGCAAAAACAAGATCTCACTCGGAGAAATCAGGCGCAGTTCATACAACATCAGCCGCAGTTCTTTTAACGCTTGTTGAGCGCTGATGGATAAAAGCTCCAGAATTTTACCGAGCTTTTCTGGGTTGGAGATGGCGGCCTGGCGCGCAGTACTGGCGGTGAAGACCAGGCTGTGCAGCGATTGGACGACAGAATCGTGCAGATCGCGGGCCAGGCGCCGGCGTTCATGCTGGGTGGCGTTCCGCGAGACCAATTCCCGCATCTGGACATTTTCCAGGATCACGCCTAATTCTTCAGAAATCGCATCAATTAATGAAATTTCATCGACCCTGAAGGGGTGAGGGTCTTCCCAAAAACAGGCAAATATGCCTAGATCCTGCTTTTGAATTCTGACCCGCTTGCCTGCACAAGCCCTGAAACCCGCCTGCCGCACT
>CAZLJB010000030.1:0-13697 GCA_964559195.1 uncultured Anaerolinea sp.
TTTGGAACCAGGTAGCGGCGGGTATAACTGCCAGGCTCGCCATTCGTAATGTTGATGGCCCGGTTTTGCCGGTCAAATAGCGCGCCCCGTAAAACAAAACGGTCTGCGATGGCCCGGCGCGGGTTATCGGTGCGAGCAAGCAGATCATCGGCGCGAATACCGGCCCACCAGCCGTTTACAAGGGCACAGGCTAGCAGTCCCACGCCAATTAATCCCGCCATGTTAAGGTAAGGTTGATGGTTTGGCAGTCCTGCCGGTTCATCGTCCACTTCGTTACTGATTATTAAAAGCAAAAATAATCCAATAAAAGATGTCAGTATTGAAGAACCGCCATACGATACAAAGGGTAGCGTGACACCGGTTAAGGGTAATAAACGCAGATTGCCGCCGATAATCAGGATACTTTGGGCGCCAAAATAAGTAGTAATGCCCGCTGCCAGTAAGCGGCGATAGTTGCTGGTTGCCCGGACTGCGATCAGAAAACCGCGTGAAGCGATTAAGCCAATGATCATGAGCAGCCCAATCGTTCCAAGCAGCCCGGTTTCCTCTGCGATGCTGGTAAAAATAAAATCCGAGTGGGAAACCGGAACCAGCCCAGGTGAACCCAACCCCGGACCCCGGCCATAAAAGCCACCATTGGCTACCGCCAATATGGATTGGATCACCTGGTAGGACCTTCCAGACGGATCGGACCAGGGATCAATCCAGGCTGCCAGCCGGTAGCGGATAATATCCACGAAGGCGTTTCCCACCAGGGCAGCGATGATAAGCAATCCTATTAAAATAAGGATAACCCGGCGCTTCCCACTGGCCATATAAACTATGGCTGCGTATAAAAAAATAAAAATACTGGCAGTGCCGAGGTCTCTTTGGGTGAGTAAAATTGCCAGCGCGATACCGGTCATTAATAAAGAAGGCAGAAGCAGCTTTAAAAAACGTGTCTGGGATGGAAACCGGTCTGCAAAAAAGGCTGCCAAATAGATCACCAGCAGAAGTTTCAGCGGCTCAGATGGTTGCAGGTATAAGCCGCAGCAGCCCAACCAGAGACGCGGGCCGCTACCGCCTGGATTGGTGCCGAAGACCAGCGTACAGGCGGTTAATAATATTCCGGACACCAGCAAAACATATTTGTAATTCTGAAGGACTTCCAGGGTTTTTGGAAAATTGCTCGCCAGGGCAAAGGTGCCGGAGCAAAACGCCAACCAGAGAGCCTGCCTCAAGCCAAAACCTTCATCCAGCCGCCAGATGGTTAATAAACCCAGGCCAGCCAGTAGAGCTGCGGACGGAAGAAGGTATGGATCGGCGTCAGGAATGTGTTTGGATGTCTGCCAGTGAATTATACAAACAGCCAGAATCCAGATAACCAATCCAAGCCAATGAGACCAGCGCAGCTCAACATTCCAACTGCGCGCCCGGGCAGCTGGTGAAAGTGACAATGCCAGCGCGTAGATGGATAAAAACAACGCAGCCAGCTTGAGCAGGAAGCTTTGGATTTTAACCGGGGGAGAGTAGTTTGAATTCAAGAAGGAATTAACGATAGTTATTCTTAAGAACATGAAATAGGTCTGCGCCAGCCCAGGCCGGGGTTGTGCAGACCGTACTTCATGGATGGTCGTAGATTACTTTAAATATTTTCCAACCAGGAGATCCAGTTTGCTGCGCGTCTCTGCCGGAATTACGGCCGGATTAGTTATTAGGGCGTCTGAGAGTGCATTCCCACAATTACAGGGTAAGGGCGAATTATCCAGATCGTTTACGAACAGCCGCAGAGAATCTTGCGCCGTGGACGTGTTTTTATTGAGAGTCTCGATGACCATATCCACGGTTACAGGTTCTGCGGATATGTGCCAGACATCATAATCTGTAACATGGGCAAGCGTACAATAACACATCTCAGCTTCCCTGGCCAGGAAGGCTTCGGGGGAGGCGGTCATTCCGATAATGGACATGCCCCATCCACGGAAAACGTTTGATTCTGCCTTGGTAGAAAAACGTGGACCTTCAATGGTGATCAGTGTCCCACCTTTGTGAACCGTTGCTCCACTATCGGTGACAGCTTTATAAACTTTCTGGCTCAAATCCTGACAGAAGGGGTCGGCCACTCCGACATGGGCAACCATACCCTGGCTAAAAAAAGTTCTTTCCCGTTGTCTGGTATTGTCATAGATCTGATCTGGAATGACCATGTCACCGGGCCTGTAATCTTCTCGCAAAGAACCACAGGCGCTGATACTGATGATCCGATTTGCGCCCAGCATTTTTAGAGCATAGATATTGGCGCGATAATTTACTTCAGTAGGATTGATAAAATGACCGATCCCGTGACGGGCGAGAAAAGCCAGGCGTTTGCCATTAAGCGTTCCAATCACAATCGGTGAGCTTGGTTTTCCAAATGGAGTTTCGGGGTTGTGTTCACTGGTTTCCGTCAGTCCTTTCATTGAGTATAGACCTGAACCACCAATGATTGCAGCTGCAAGTTCTTGTGTCATTCCGATCCTCCAATATTTTTGTGTGATTCAGTTTTGAAGCTTACAGTTAGTGTAATTTGCCCACATTTTATTTTATCTCCGTTCACAACTACTGTGGGCATCTGCAAGGGGTCATCATTTAGCCTTGTGCCGTTGGTGGAAAATAAATCATCGATCCACCATTGCCCATGGTGAAAAGCCAGCCTGGCGTGCCGGGCAGAAACGGTATTGTGTAGCACAACACAATCGCAATCCGGGTCACGCCCAATTACAACGCTACCCTGGGTGAAATTGATGCGTTTTTCTAATTCTTCAGGTGTTTGAATTAATAAAGTCAGTGCAGTTACCTGGCGTGAAGAGATCGCCTGAGCTTCCTGTTTTATTGTGCGCCAAAGTAGTAGAAATGCGCCTCCCAGGAAGGCATAGAGCGCTACGGCTGCCAGGATGCGCAAGCCAAGTAGAACAAGCCCACTCATGGCAGTTTATCGTTTTTTGGAATGGGTTTTCTAAGAGTAATGGTTGCGCGATCGCTGGACGCAGGCGAGAATGGAGCCGTATCCCCCTTCGAAACCGATGATGGAGGGGCGTCTTGCCCAAAAACAATTGGCAAGCCGGCCAGCGATATCACATCACCTGGATAAAGTACGCTTTGGGTAGTGCGCTGGCCATTGACAAAAGTTCCACCCGTGGAATTCAAATCAAATATGAGAAAATGGTTGCGCACATAGCGAATTTGGGCGTGATATCGTGATATACGCGGATCATCTATTACTAAATGATTGTCGAGTCTACGACCAATATTTGTGACCGCCTGATCAAGTGTGAAGACATTTGTGCCACCGATAATCAGGAAGCCTGCTCGAACCGGAGTTTCTTCGCTGCTAGCCATCATATTTTGAGTTTCTGCTACACTTTCTGGTCGATTGATACGGATACTCAGACCATCTATAGCCATGGACGAATCACTGGCAACAGCCATTATTGGCGCTGTTGAAAATTTGAGATCCATTTCTTCTACTATCGTCTGGATAATCCGGGTCAGCCCTTCGATTAAAAATGGATCTTTTTGCCAGATTTCGAATTTTGAAGGATGCACAACCAAGAGAATTTCGGATGGTACTGTAATTTCTGATTGGGCCAGTTTTTGAGTAGATAAATTTGCCTTGAGCGCGTTTGCCAGAAGTCGGGCGATCCATTCCTGGGTGACTGGTTCAGGCAGCTGGTCTATCAGATTTGCTTCGATGAGTGCTTGAAGCCTTTTTTCAATATCGTTAAATTGGATACTCATTACATTCCCTGAATACTAATAACGTAATTATAGAGTTATGTTTTGTAAATTGCAATGTTACCAGAAATATTGGGTGTGGGCAAAATTTCGGAAAATGTCAGGATTTTAAAATGGTTCACCCGTCAGCTTGCTGCCAGGACACGCCGCCTGTTTTTATGGCCAGGAAAAAATGACTTATTCCCATTTATATCTTGCTGAAATGTCATTCTGCTGGTAAAAAAGAAGCCAATCGTATTTGATAAGGAGTTAAAATGGCTTTACCATTGGTTCTTCTTGCGCACCCTCTTCCACCTGAATGGATTTCCTCGCTTCAAGGGCGGGTTCGTTTGCTCGTTGGTCCAGCGGAGCCGCCCGGTTTTGCCCCTCACCTGACTGAACAAATTGGTGATGCAGAAGGAATTCTTTGCCTGTTGATTGATCGGGTGGATAAACCATTATTGGATACCGCCTCTCGGTTACGGGTGGTCAGCAATATGGCGGTTGGGTTTGATAATATCGATATTGATGCCTGTACCAGGCGAGGTATCCCGGTAGGTAATACCCCAGGGGTGTTGACAGATGCAACTGCCGACCTGGCAATGGCGCTTTTATTATCATCCGCCCGCATGCTTCCCAAGGCAGCCATGGATGCGCGGGATGGGTTTTGGCGAACATGGTCTCCAACAGGCTGGTTGGGTGCTGATCTTCGAGGCGCGACGCTTGGTATTGTTGGAATGGGTAAAATTGGACGGGCCGTGGTAGAACGGGCAAAAGGTTTTGGGGTGAAGCTGATTTATTCAGATTCAAAGCGAGTAATGGATGTGGAAACCATTTTCGGTGCTGAATATCGCTCTCTCGATGCATTGCTGGCCGAAAGTGATTTTATCAGTTTGCATTGTCCCCTGACCGCTAAAACCCGTGGGCTGATTGATGAAAACGCTTTGAAGAAAATGAAGTCAGGCGCCATATTAATTAATACAGCCCGTGGCCCAATTATCGTTCAGGACGCCCTGGTTCGTGCCTTGCGCGAGGGTTGGATTAAGGGCGCCGCCATTGATGTTACTGATCCTGAACCCCTGCCACCCCACCATCCTCTTTATGATTTACCGAACTGCCTGGTTGTTCCGCATATCGGATCCGCCACACATGGAACACGCCGCCGGATGGCGGAGATGGCTTGCGAGAATTTGCTGGCTGGAATTGAAGGTTTGAAACTCCCCTACACGGTTAATCCTGGTGTTTATCGTGAAAAATAAAACTTCCAGTTTTGCAGCATCCGGAAGTTTTGTAAAAAATTAGCCTGGGATAGGTTTGGAGCAGCTCGGACAAATTTTTTCGGCTCTCAGTACTACAAAACCGCAGTTTGCGCAGGTTCTTGGCTGAATGTTGCCAAGCGGGGCCCCACACGCGATACAACTTGCTTCGCCTACCGGATTGGCTGTCCCGCAGTATAGGCATTCAAGTCGTTGCAAGCGTTCCGATATTTGCGTACTGGATCGATGAGATTGCGCAACCGAACCGACCACTTGCCAGACTTTTTCGTTAATTTGCAAGTTTTCGACATCCTGGGCCAGGTCATCCAGGCGCCCGAGTAGATTCCATGGATTGATCAGGGTGGCAATTACAGTCTGGCCCATACTGGCGGCTACGCCAAGCCAGGCTTGTTCGGATATTGAAACGATAATCCCATCCTCAGCTTTTTTTAGTTGAACTGTAATGGCAGTTTCTCCACCACTTGAAGCCCCAGGGCTTGTGGCGATTTGTACTTTCATTTCGTCATTGTTACCAATAATTTGAGTACGCAGATTGCCGTGGTTGAAATAAGCCAGCAAGGCCTCTGCAATATCTTTGGGGGTCAAGTCGCCATGATAAATTCGCTGTTCCATAGTTTAGATTATAATCACCTTTGCCAAAATTGGCAGGAATAGGCGGTAAGATGCGGTCACACGGTAAACTTATTATTTTGGGTCTGTTTTTGTTGGGTTTTTTCGCCTTGATACTTAACGTTCCTGAGCCTCTAAAGGTTGCAGCACAACAACCCACAGGTTCTGTGCCTACCGTTACAAGTACTTCGGTTGGAGCAACCATCAATGTAACATATCCTGAACAGATCAACGTTCGCTCGGGCCCAAGCTCTTATCTTTACACGGCGATTGGTGTACTTTTATCCGGACAGGTTGCTCCGGCCTTGGGTCGTTCGCCGGGAGGGGATTGGATCCAGATTCATTATGATGGTGTGCCTGGCAACATTGGCTGGGTTTATGCCCCGTTGGTAGGGCTTTCGGCCAATGCCAATTTGCCAATTGTTGAACCACCCCCTACACCGACGCCTGCAACCACCCCAACAATTGATCCGACCCTGGCAGCTGCTTTTATTCCACAGTTTACACCCACCCGTTTACCAACCTTTACGCCTTCCGGAGCCCTTATCATCCCTACCTTCGAGAGTGCTGGACCGAAAACCAGTGGTATCCCCCTCGGGTTGGTAATAGTGCTTTTACTCTTGATTGGAAGTTTTGGAGCCCTGATTTCTTTTTTGCGTGGGCGCTAAGAACCGCTAAAAATAAAAAAACAAACCAGCCATTAAAAGCTGGTTTGTTTTTTTATTTTTAGCGGTTAATAAAATCTCAGTTATTGCATCCGCAGGAGCCACCGCAAGCGCAGCTTGAGCCTTCGGATTCTGAGTGGTTGTGGCTGTCGCTTTTACTTCCTGAGCCACAAGAGCATCCACCACCGGTGTTGGATGGGCTGTCAACCACAAAGCCTGCGCCACGAACCGGGTCATTGACAAAGTCAATCTTGGCACCCATTAAATAGCTGATGGATTGGTCATCAACGACGAGTTGAATATCCTGGGCTTGAAAAGTAAGGTCATTTTCACGAATGTTATTATCGAGGGCCATGCCGAAGCTAACTCCACTGCAGCTGCTTCCGGCTACATAAACTCTCAAAGCATAATTATCAAGCTTTCGTTCGGCCAGAATACTACGCACAGCATCAACTGCGCTGGCGGACATGGTGACAGTATCTGAATTTACTTGCGTTGATGTTTCGATTTCTTGTAACATGGTTGTCTCCTTTTATATCCGCTAATTTAGATAGATGATATCAAATTACTCTAAGCCTGTCAATATAATAAAAGCCTCGCACGAAGCGAGGCTTGTTTGAGTTGTTAAAACCTATGCAGTTGGAAGACGGTTTTTTAAGGTGCGCTCCAAGATTTCATCCTGAGCGTTATCAGCAGACTTGCCACCTTTTTTAGAACGGGCGGCTTTTTCTGCTTTCTGACGGTCAAGCGCAGCCTGCCATGCCAATTCAAAAACAGTCGGTTCTGGTTCGGATGGAGGTTCCGATCCCATGTCAAAATTATCAACATGAGGTTTGCTTTTCTTGCTAGGGCGCTTATTAGCGCGATCAGCACGAGGAGTAGGCGCTTGTTCGGGTTCTTCTTTTTCTTCTGGCTTGGGAAGCACGGCTTTCATGCTCAGTCGGATCTGCTTCTTTTTTCGATCCACATCCAGAACCATCACATCAATTTCATCGCCTTCCTTCACGACATCGCCGGGGGTCTTGACATAACCGTGAGCCATTTCGCTAATGTGGACGAGACCAGGTCGTTCCGCGCCGATTTCAACAAAGGCGCCATAAGTTTCGAGCCGGACGACTTTGCCTTTTAAGATTAATTCTGGTTTTAGTTCACGCCAATCCATGCCCACGGGTTCAATCATGGTCAATTCGACGCGATCTGCTTTTACTTTTCGCACCCACACATCCACAGACTGGCCAACCTGTACAACGTCTTCAACACGCTTAACAGCAGTTTCTGAGAGCTGTGAGATATGAATGATGCCGGGGATTTCCATGCCGAGGTCGACAAGCACGCCCGCGAGAGTTGTTTTAACAACTTTCCCCGTCAGCTTGGTTTTTGGTTTCAATTCGCTGGCGGGGGTAGTGATAATTTCTGCCGGTGAAGTCATAGATCGTCTCCTAAATATCGGGAATAATGCCGAAGATTGATTATACTATAAACCAACTAAATGTCAATCTGGAATTGTGCAGTTTTGCACGATTTCGAAGAGGCAATCATAATTAAAACGTTGACTTAACAGCCATTGAAGAGTAAGATTTTGTCAGAAAAGGACATGAAAGAGGGCAGTAATGTACAAAATCGACAATATTGATTCGGAAATCGTAAATATGTTGATGGAAGACGGTAGAATGAGAGCTGCAGTGATTGCTCGCCGTCTAGGGAATAAATCCGAGCGTGCTGTTCGCTATCGGATTGATCGAATGATCGAGAATAATGTGATCCGTCTGAGCGCAATCGTCAACCCGAAGGGTCTCGGTATGAATGTTGTTGCGGATGTTCTGTTGGAAGTTGAGTCGGATTCTATCTTAAACGTAGCAAAAAAGATGACTGAATATGAAAATGTAAGTTATGTTGCGTGTTCAATTGGCGAAACCGACATCAGTGTTCAGGTAATGGCGGGGGATAATGCTGAAGTGTATCGCTTTGTTACGGAAGTTATCGGTAAAATTCCTGGAGTACGGAAAACAACCACATCTATTGTACCGCTGGTTCTCAAGGATGTTTTCCAATGGAGAATTCCGGCCAGCATGATAAACGAAAAATTAAATGATGAATAAATCTAAAATTATTGGAGAAGCCAATGAAAAATTTTGAAAAGAATGCAGAAATTCAAAAACGAGCGGAAAAGGTATTGCCTCTCGGTGTAAATTCGAACTTTCGTTATTGGGGTGAGGGAATTACACCCTATGTAAAAAAGGCCAAGGGCTCCCATTTGTGGGATGTGGGGGGCAATGAATACATCGACTATCGCATGGCTTTTGGGCCAATCATTCTTGGGCATGCGTATGACGAGGTGGATAACAAGGTGATTGAAGAAGTACGCAATGGTGTCTTGTTTGCGATGACTGGTGAGCTAGAGTTGGATGTCGCCGAGATGATTGTAGACATGTGTCCGGCGGTGGAAATGGTTAGAATGGCTTGCTCGGGGACCGAGGCTACCATGCATGCCATCCGGGTCGCCAGGGCTTACACTGGGCGGGATCTGATATTAAAATTTGAAGGCAATTATCACGGTTTTCACGACCATACTTTGTGGTCTACCTACGCACCGGTTGAGGCTTATGGCAACCGGCGCAGCCCCATCCCCGTGCCTGCCTCGTCCGGCATTCCTCGGGTGTTGGGTGAAAAAATAATTACGTTGCCCTTTAATGATTTTGAGGGTTTTGAGCGCGTAATGCGGTCATTTGGAGAACAGATTGCGGCAGTCATCACAGAACCATGCCAGGGAAATTGTGGCGCGATATTGCCTCAAGCTGGATTTTTGGAATTGATCCGTCAGAAAACGACAGAGTATGGGGCTGTCTTTATACTGGATGAGGTCAAAACAGGTTTTCGAATTGCCAGAGGTGGAGCGCAGGAATTTTATAACATCAAGCCCGATCTGGCCACTTATGCCAAGGCGCTTGGTAATGGTTACCCGGTGGCGGCTTTTGGTGGCAAAAAAGAAATTATGAGCATTATTGGACATGGCGTTTCGCAGGGTGGAACCTATACGAACAATAAACCTGGGATTGCAGGCGCTTATGCAACTCTTAAAGTAATGAAAAATGAACCGGTTTTTGAGACTATTAATCAGCGCGGTGGCCGTTTAATGCGGGAATTGAAAGATATTTTCGATGATAGCGGCATTCCCACGGTATTTAATGGGTACCCGGGCATGTTCTCATTTGCTTTTGGGGTAGACAGTGTCACCTGCCAGCGTGATTGGTCGGTAAGCGATCGGGATTATTATTTGCGTCTGGCTGAGGCTGCTATGGAACGGGGTGTCATGCCAGATTACGATGCGCGCGAACCCTGGTTCCTGTGTTACTCGCACAGCGAGGCAGATATAGATAAGACTCTTGAAATTTATGCCGAAATTGTTAAGTCTGTAAAATAAAGGTGGTATCTTTGTGAAGTCTGGCTAAAAAGCAATTGGCCAGGCTTTTGCTTTTGTTTCAAACTACAGGAGAGAGTTATGACCAGCTTGACATCGCAAGAGATCGTGGACATGAACCGGGAGTACACTTTTTTTTCATGGTCAGTGCAGGGACAGGTTAATCCCATCCCGGTTGACAGGGCAGAAGGAGTTTACTTCTGGGATACGGATGGAAAACGTTATCTCGATTTTTCTTCTCAATTGATGAATACGAACATTGGGCATCAGCATCCCAAGGTGGTCAAGGCTATTCAGGACCAGGCTGCCAGGCTGTGTTTTGTCCACCCAGGGAATGCCACAGATGTACGCGGTTTGTTGGGCAAAAAGCTGGCCGAAATTACACCAGGTGACCTTAAGAAGACCTTCTTTTCTCTGGGTGGGTCGGAGGCGAATGAGAATGCCATCAAAATTGCCCGTTTTTATACGGGACGTCATAAAATCCTGGCACGCTACCGTTCTTACCATGGCGCTACACATGGTTCAATTGCGCTGACTGGTGATTATCGCCGCCTGGCAGTTGAGCCAGCCATGCCGGGCGGAGTTCATTTTTTGGATCCATTTTGTTATCGCTGCCCGTTTGGACAAAAACCTGAAACCTGTCAGCGCGAGTGTATTTCTCATCTCGAAGAGGTAATTCGATACGAAGGCCCGGATAAAATTGCCGCCATTATCATGGAAGGTGTGGTGGGTTCCAATGGGTTGATTGTGCCGCCGGATGATTACTGGCCTCGAGTTCGTGAAATATGTGATAAATATGGCATTCTGCTCATTTCAGACGAGGTCATGAGTGGTTGGGGCCGGACAGGCAAATGGTTTGCGGTCGATAATTGGGGAGTAACCCCAGATATTATTACCACAGCCAAGGGTATCACCAGTGGTTATGTTCCACTCGGTGCTGTAATTGTCTCTGAAAAAATCGCGAAGTTTTTTGATGATAAATATTTATATGCCGGTTTGACCTACAATGGACATGCGCTGGCTTGCGCGGCTGCCCTGGCTACCATCGAAGTTTATGATGAAGATCACCTGATTGAAAATGCCGTCACGCAAGGAAAGTATCTGGGCAAGGCCCTGGAAGCCATCAAGCAGCGACATATTTCGGTTGGAGATGTCCGCTACATTGGTTTGTTTTCAACCATAGAATTGGTGGTAAACCGCGAAACGAAGGAGATTATGTCTCCGGCTGTGATGGCCGAAGTTGGAAAAACCTTGCGCCAGAATGGTTTATTTACCTTTTTGATGGCCAATAATATGGGCAGCATGCTCTTCGTGGTTCCACCGCTGTGCGTGACTCAAGCCCAGTTGGATGAAGGTCTTGCGATTGTGGAAAAGGCGCTGGACGTAGCCGACCGGCAGTCTAAGTAATCTGGTGAAAAGATGTCTCTTCCATCCCGGGAGAGAGGAGAAAACCAAAGATGATGAAAATATTGAATTACATAAACGGCGAATGGCTGGAGCCGCAAGTTAATGAATATGTGGATGTGATTAATCCAGCGACAGGTGTGGTCGAAGCGCGCACACCTATTTGCGGCAAGCCTGAAGTAAACGCTGCTGCGCAAGCCGCTGCAGATGCATTACCTGCCTGGCGAAGGACCCCAGCCCAGGACCGTGTCCAATATTTGTTCAAGTTGAAATTTTTACTGGAAGATAACCTGGACGAAATTACTCGCACTATTGTGAACGAATGCGGTAAGACATACGAAGAAGCCCGGGCGGAGATGCGCCGAGCCATTGAAAATGTCGAAGTGGCTTGCGGAATCCCGATCATGAGTAAAGGTGAAATTAGTGAGGACATCGCGCCTGGTATCGATGAAATCATGCTGCGGCAGCCAGTTGGGGTTTGCGCAACAATTGCTCCATTTAATTTTCCTGGCATGATCCCATTTTGGTACCTTCCGTATGTTTTGGCCCTTGGGAATACGTATATTGTCAAACCATCCGAACGGGTTCCGATGACCATGATGGTGATTTTCCGCCTGATTGAGAAACTTGGTTTGCCAAAAGGTGTGATCAATATGGTGCACGGAGCCAAGGAGGCTGTGGATGGCATTCTGGATCACCCAGCCATTCGAGCGATTACTTTTGTTGGATCATCAACGACAGCTCGTTATATTTATCGCCGTGCTGCAGAAAACGGAAAACGGGTTCAGGCCCAGGGCGGTGCCAAGAACCCTGTCATCGTAATGCCGGATGCCGATATGGAAATGGCAACCAAAATCATAGCTGATTCGGCTTTTGGATGCGCAGGACAGCGCTGCCTGGCCGTTTCGTGGGCAGTCACGGTCGGTGAAGCGCGTAACTCATTTATGGAGTTGATCTGTGATGCGGCAGCCACCCGCAAGGTGGGTTATGGTCTGGATGATGGCGTCCAAATGGGGCCGGTCATTAATCAGGGTAGCAAAGCCCGCATTGAGCAGTTGATCGCCAGGGGTATCAGCGATGGAGCCTCCGCGCCAGTCGATGGCCGGGGAACCACGGTAAAAGGTTACGAACAGGGTGCCTTTGTGCGGCCGACCATCCTGGCAGATGTGAAACCCGGCAGTGATATTTCAGGTATCGAAATATTTGGCCCGGTTCTAAGTTTGATGCATGTTAATACCATCGATGAAGCAATTGCGCTCGCGAACAGCGGTCAGTATGGTAACCAAGCCAGCCTCTTCACAGCGAGCGGTTCGGCTGCGCGAAAGTTCCGCTACGAAGTTGATGCAGGGAATATTGGCATCAATATTGGTGTGGCCGCGCCAATGGCATTTTTCCCATTTTCTGGTTGGAAGGATTCGTTTTTTGGCGATATGCATGGACAGGGCATGGATGCGGTTGAGTTCTTTACCCAGAAGAAGGTGGTGGTTGAACGCTGGCCCAAGGATTGGACTAGAAAATTTTAAATAGATTTGATTAAGATCTAATTCAGCCTTCGATCAGTTTAATGGAGAAGAACATGGCAAGAGACAATAAACATGCCCTTGAGTATGCGGAAAAATGGATGAATATCATCAAGCAGCCAGCTTTGCCAGATCAGGCAATGGCCAGATGGATCATTGAAGAATCCAAATATAATTTTGCCGAACATTTCAATCGCAACTGGTTGGAATACCGAAAATCTGTAACCGAATCCGGACAGTGGGCCGCAGTCGAGTGGACAGGGCGCGGGGCAGAGTTCGAAGATGTTTTGGGACGAAAGTATATCGATTTTCTGGGTGGGTTTGGCATGATGAGCCATGGCTGGGCGCATCCGGATATAATTGCTGCTGTCCAGGCACAACTTCTTCGGACGCCCATGCCTTCGCAAGAATTGATTGATCCCTTGCGCGGAGTTTTAGCACGTTTGATGGCAGAAATAACCCCCGGCGACTTATCCTATTCCTGGTTTGCGGCCAGTGGAACGGAAGCAATTGAGGCAGCCATCAAGATTGCCAAGTTGTATACTGGTAAATCTGCTTTCATTGTGGCGGTCAAAGCCTTCCATGGCAAGACCATGGGATCGCTTTCAATGATGGGAAAAGCCGATTACCGCCAGCCAGTGGGCACTCTGTATGGAGGCCCGGTTTACCATGTTCCCTTTGGTGACGCAGATGCGGTTGAAAAACAATTGGATATCTGTGAAAAAGTTGGGATTGGCGTGGCAGGTGTGTTATTTGAGCCGATCCAGGGTGAGGCCGGAGCTATTGTGCCCCCGGATGATTTTTGGCCGCGCGTCAGAGCTGCTACTAAAAAATATGGTGTGCTGCTGATTGCTGATGAGGTGCAAACCGGTCTTGGTCGCACCGGGAAATTGTGGGGTGTGGACCATTGGGATGTGACTCCAGATATTCTGGCGGTTGCCAAGGCGCTGGGTGGTGGTGTCATGCCTGTCAGCGCAGTCTGCACTACTGAAGAAATTTTCAAACCGATGATGTATCCTAATCCATTTATGCATACCACCACAACGGGAGGTGGTGCCTTAGCTTGTTCGGC
>CAZLJB010000030.1:13797-14906 GCA_964559195.1 uncultured Anaerolinea sp.
TGGTTATCTCTTATGCTGAGATTGATGAAGGTTTGAATCGGCTTGCGGATGCAGTTGCAGAGGTTGCCGGTAATAACTAATTTAATTGTCAGATTTGGTTATTGGGATACTGAATGTCGGTTAAAAGGGTAATATTGCCAAAGATGTACTCTTTTTTAACTCAGGTCTGGGGTTACCGACTCATCCAGTGGATGATTACATTTGTTTTGAGGAGAACAGTGTATGAGTGATTTTGCCGTTGAGTTACGTGATGTTGTAAAAACTTTCCAGACGCCGGAGGGAAGTTCGGTCAATGCAGTCGACCATGTCGATATGCAGATTAAGAATGGAGAATTCTTTTCACTGCTGGGCTCGTCAGGCTGCGGTAAGACAACTTCGCTGCGAATGCTGGCTGGTTTTGAATGGCCAACGACCGGAGAGGTCTTTATTGAAGGACAGCCCCAGGGGCATAAGCCTCCATTTCAGCGGCCGGTAAACACAGTTTTCCAAAGCTATGCCTTGTTTCAACACATGACAGTTTTTCAGAATGTGGCCTTCGGCCTTGAAATGGAAAAAACCAGTAAGGAGGAAACGACCAGGCGGGTTGGCAAAGCTCTGGAAATGGTCAAGCTAACAGGCATGGATCGCCGGGCTCCTCGGCAGCTTTCTGGTGGCCAACAGCAGCGTGTTGCTCTGGCGCGTGCCCTGGTAAAACTGCCTTCAGTATTACTGCTGGACGAGCCGCTCGGCGCGCTGGATCTGAAGCTTCGAAAAGAAATGCAGCTGGAATTGAAAACACTTCAGCGGGAAGTGGGCATCACGTTTGTTTTTGTGACCCATGATCAGGAAGAGGCGCTGACCATGTCTGACCGCATTGCAGTGATGAGCCACGGTAAAGTGCTCCAAATTGGCGCCCCGGTTGAAATCTATGAGCGCCCAAACTGTAAATTTGTGGCTGATTTTATCGGCGATTCAAACTTTCTTGAAGGTGAGGTTCTACGAATCGAAGACGGCAAGGTTACAACTTTTGTGCCTAAGCTGGGTGCCGAAATCAATGGCATGAGCCAGGTTGAATTTAAGCGGGGTGACAAAGTTGTGATATCTATCCGCCCTGAAAAAATTCGCCTTTC
>CAZLJB010000031.1:0-12107 GCA_964559195.1 uncultured Anaerolinea sp.
GAACTGACGCCAGACGAAAACCCAAATCTTGAGAGGCTGAGCCACCGGGTTCGTCCTGATGAAGGTTTTTTTGAAATATGCGCGGCGGAAGGTCAGTCGCGTTTTTCAGTTAATGGGAGCTTGGTAAACGCGATCTCCTACCAGATACCCGGGCTGCTTCCAACCATTCTTCTAACACTGCGCCATTCTGATGGAAATCAATCTTTCGAGCTCGGTGGTCAGGAAACCCTGGCAGATAACATATTGAAGTCCGTCTCCGCCTTTGGAGAATCGCTTGGCTCAAGTTTAAACCTGAAATCAACCATTAGCTCCATATTGATGAATGTTGAACGATTGGTCGCTGCGAATTTTATCGAATTGAAAATTTGGGATAAGCCATCTAACAGCCTGGATGGGTATTACCTGGAAGATGAAAAAGAAGGCTCCCGGAAGCTTGAACGCGCCGATATTAGCATTTTTGGGGAATACGCAAAATACCTGGCTTCCACTCGGAAAGAATTATTTCTTGCAGATACCCACCTTTCTGGCCTGGAAATATTTGATCCACTCACTAAGAAATTACCGCCAATGGGATCCTATATTGGCATTCCTCTACAGGCATACGATTATTTTGTAGGCACGTTGGAAATCGGCGTTTTGGCTGTCAACGGCTTTGAAATCGATGATTTACGCATTCTACAGTTAATTATGCACCAGGCAGCGGTCGCAATACGGAACGCCGAACTAAATGAAACTCAACTGCGCTGGACCAACCAGCTTAACAGTCTGACCAACCTGGCAAAGAATGCAGGCACAATACGTGATCTTCAGCCTCTGGTCCGCCATATTCTAAGCGTGCTTTCACCCCTTTTGGATTTCGACGTATTGGGGTTTTTATTGTATGACCAACCTCATAAAACCCTGCAAGCTCAAATACCTTTTCAGGGTCTTCCAGATAACATAACAGAGATCTATCAAACCAGCGTACCGTCAAACAGCCCGATGGAAAAACACGTTCACAATCAGGAAATTATCAGTACATCCAATGCCAGCCTTGATCCCGCCTGGTTCGAATTGGGTCTGCAAGAGGTCGCTCTGGCTGCATCCCTGCGCGATACCACCCTGATTCCATTGATCGCTAGCGGGGGATTACTGGGATACATTCAGCTTTCGAACCACCGCAGTAATATCAGCACCCTATCGGCGGAAGAACTTCAACTGATTCAGATTGCTTCAGCACAGGTTGCAGCCAACATGGAAAACGTCTTGCTGCTGCGACAAAACCAGCAATACGAAATACGTAGTCAGGCCGTGCGACAAATTACCAGCCTGATCAGTTCACAAACCGAATTGGATGAAATGCTGCAAGGTGCGCTAGTAGACATTGGGAATTTGCTGCAGGCAGATACGAGCGCAATATTTTTACTGGATGAGAGCGCAGGAATCATGCGCGCTCACATTCCATCAGCTTTTGGTGTGCCCGCTGAATTGAAGGAACCTCTCTCCAGGATTAACCTGAGGTCAGCTGCTTTTCACTTAACTGTAGCCGGAAGCCAGAAATCCTTTGTTTCGAACAACCTGGGCCAGGATCACCGCGTTTTACCACTTTACAGGGCTATTGTGCGAAAGCTACACCTTTCTTCCGGGATAGGAGTACCCCTGATTGTGCAAGGCAAAAGTATCGGTGAAATGATGATCGGCACCTTTCGCGCGAACTCTTTCAGCGAAGATGATATGCAAATTGCGGCGACAATTGCCAGTCAATTGGCCGTGGCAATTGACAACATCTTGCATGCCGGTGAAACTGACGCAACTTTGCGCCGCCGATCAGCCTATCTGGTTTCAATGAGTCGCATTGCCCGCGAGCTAAATTCAACTTCAAACATAAAAGAATTAACTCAAATTATATTCGATGAATGTCTGCTGGTAAGCGCTGCAGAATGCGGTTCGGTTTCTCTCTTCGAAAATGATCAGCTAGAAACCAAAACACGCCAGGAAATTATCCATGCCGGACATTCACAAATCGACTTGTTGGTAAAAACAGATCGTAAAATTCTTCACTCTGGTGAAACTAGACTGATTTCCGAGTTTAAGAATGATGAATCCCCGCACCCAAATATCCAGGCCGTACTGATCGCACCGATCGGTTACCAGGATGAAGTCATTGGGCTGATCGAGCTTCACGCTACAAAAAAGGATGGATTCGACGAAATAGCCATCGAAATGGTAAAAAATATTGGCATACAGGCAAGCCTGGCGATTGGAAACACGCTACGCCATATTGAACAAACCAACCGTCTGGAATTATTCCGCCATCGAGCTGAAACCTTGATGCAATTGTTTGAAACTTCTAAAAATTTACGGATTGACGAAACTCTGTTAAGCGCATTAGGGTCAATCGCCCAGGGCATTCAAAATTCCACACCTTTTTCCATTGTACTGGTTAGTTTATACGATCAAACTACAAATTTACTAACACATCTCGCTTCCGCGGGCCTGGATGAAACCACCTTCGCAACAATACAGGCACACCAGCAAAGCTGGGGCAATGTAACACAACTCATGAAAAGGGAATTTGCAGTGGGCAACTTGTATTTCATTCCTTTTGACAAGGCGCCCACCCTGCCTGATGGTGTAGAAGTTTTAACATCAACGGTTGTTCCGGACGAAAAACCAAACGCCTGGCACATTAACGATATTTTACTCATCCCAATATATGATAATGAACAGCAGCCACTTGGTTTAATCAGTGTGGACACCCCACGGGATGGTCTGCGCCCAAATCCGACCACACTGGAAACCTTGGAGATATTTTCAGCACAGGCGGCTTTAACAATTTCAAGTGGCCTGAATATTCAAGGTTACAAAGCTCAAATTGATACTCTGAAACAGGAAATGGACAGGCAGAAAAAACAGGTAGAAATCAGCCGGCAGAGCCTGCCCATGTTGCTGCGCAAGGACCTGGAACAAACCCTGGCGCTTAGCCAGATAAACCAGCAAATGCGCCATATTCGAGCCAGCTTGCAAGTAACAGAAGCCATCAGTAGTCAGATTGATTCAAACGCGGCCCTGATGATGCTGGGCCGGCAGATCATGACCAGCTTTGAAATGTCCGCTGCAATTATCGTCCGTGAAACTACGGACGGCCCACAAATTGCACATGTTCTCGGTAATTTGCCCGCGGGAACCAATCCTGAAACATCCTTTGGACAAAGGAATCCCCTGCGAACCTGTTTGCAAATCGGCGAACCGATCATCTCTACCAACATAGAGGCTGACGAAACCTGGCGCGATACACCATTCCTGACTAACTTACGCGCAAAATCTTTCATCTGCATACCGGTTGTTATAAACAATCGTGCTGTTGCCGCTGTGCTGGCCACCGATAACCAGAGTATGGCAAACCTTTCAGCCGGTGACCGCCAGGTGTATAAACAAGTCAGCAAACAAGCCTCCATTATTTTACAAAACATCAGCCTGCTCAACGAAACCCGGCAACGCCTGCAAGAAGTTAATCTATTGCTGGACTTTAGCCGCCATCTGACAGGTCTCAATCCACGGGAAATATTAAAATCGCTTCTTGAAAGCGCCCTCCATGTGGTCAGTCCTGCACACGCAGGCGTTGTATTAACCTGGGAACCTCTCAACAAGTTGCTGGTCCCTGTTTCAGCTGCTAATTACATGGACGACCAAAGCATGATGGCAATATCGTACCGTCTCGGGGAAGGTCTTCCAGGGCAGGTATCCGCAGATGGACAGCCACGCCGGATTGATGAGGTTGACTTTGTATCTGATTACAACCTGACACCTGAGAGCCTGTTGAAATACCGGCAAGCCACCGGTGGGCGATTGCCGGTCTCGGCCCTGATCATTCCCATCCAGACCAGCGAAAGCCAGAAGGATGTTCTTGTACTCGACAACTTCAACACCCCGGCGGCATTCCATGCAGAAGACGAGGCAATCCTGCTTGCGTTGACACAACAAGTTGCCCTTTCGTTAGAAAACGTGCGCCTGGTACAGACCACCCAGGAAAGAGCAGCCCAGTTGCAAGCGCTCAATGCTGCCGCCGCAACGCTTACATCCAGTTTGCAGCGCGAAGACCTGATTGGTACCTTGTTGGGCCGCATGGAAACAATTATTCCGTATGATACTGCTATTTTATGGCTGCGCATCGAAAATAAAATGGTAGTAACAGATGCACGTGGATTCGACGATAATGAGGAACGAAAAGGTCTAAAGGTGGAAGTAGCTGACAGCGTTTTGCTAAACGAAATGACCCGCACCAGGCAGGCCATCGTTGTCAGGGACGTGCGCAGTGATCCCCGCTTCACATCCCTTGTGCAACCCCGTTACCTATCATGGATGGGTATACCTCTGATTGTCAAGGACCAGGTCATTGGCGTGTTGGCGGTAGAGAAAACTGAAGAATATTTTTACACTGATGAGCACTTGCAGCTTTCAAATACCTTCGCCAGCCAGGCAGCCGTGGCAATTGACAATGCCAATCTCTTTGAAGAATCAATCCGCCGCGCTGCAGAGCTTGACCAACGCTCTCAACGACTTGGTCAGCTCAATACATTCTCCGCCGAATTGGGCGGATCTCTCGGGGCAGACCAGGTTCTACACTTGACAGCCAACCAGTTGATTTTTGCACTGCAGGTTGACCGGGCCTTCATCCTATTATTGGAAAAAAACAACCGGAATTATTTACTGAATGTTCTTCCAGACGAGGCCAGGCAGCCAGGCATATATCGCAGACTGCCCGCCTCCTTATTATTGGATCATATACGCGAATCTCAAACGGTTTATACGGTTGAAGATATCCATCACGATCTAAACCTGGCATCCCTGGTTGATTTTTTGGAAGACGCTGCTTCCCTGCTGATTCTGCCATTGGCAGGCAGTGAAAAAGTGTATGCAATTATGCTGCAAAACAAAATATCACGACGTTTTACGGCGGCAGAGATTGAATTAGCACGCACAATTGGTAACCAGGCGGCGATCGCATTGGACAATGCCGACCTGTACCAATCCACATTGGCAACTGCTGAACGCCTTTCAATCTTAAACCGTGTTTCTTATGCAATTGGTTCAAACCTGAATGAGGAAGATATCTACCGGGCAGCTCATGAAGCCACCATTAAACTCATGCCAGCCGAAGCATTTGTGATCGCTCTTTTGGAAGAAACCACGCAGGATGTGGAAGGGGTTTATGTAGTTGATATGGGACAACGAATTACTGGCGTGCGACTGCCCTATGGACAGGGATTAAGCGGGCAAGTTATTGCCACCGGACAATCCGTACTGACCTTGCAAGCAAACGAGGCCGAAGAGCAGCATGGGATAGCAATCGGTGAAAAAGGAACAGCCCACTCGATCGTGGCGGTCCCCATGATTTCTGGTGGAAGAGTAATTGGAGCGCTCTCTGCCCAGAGTTACCAATTTAACGCTTATACAGAGGATGATCAGCAAATACTCAGTACCTTGGCAAACCAGGCCACAGTAGCCATTCTTAATGCCCGCCTGTTGGCTGAGACCCAAAAGCTGGCCAACACGCTTGAACAAAGGGTGACAGAACGAACTACCCAATTGGAACACGAACAACACAATACCGAAACACTCTTGCGCATCCTGACAGATGTCACCACCAACCTGGACCTGGATCGTGCGTTGAACCGAACGCTGGCACTGCTCAATGATGCCATTGGAGCGGAACAAGGTACAATCATGCTGGTGCATGCCGACGATAACAAACTGCATTATCGGGCCGGATACGGGTTAATTTTTGGGACAGGAGAAGAAAGTCAGTCAACAACAGCCAATCGCGATGCACTCACACCCAGCGAAGGACTCTCCAGGTGGGTGGTTGAACATCGCAAACCTATCATGGTAAATGAACTGCGCAAAGATTCTCGTTGGATTGCTACTCCCGGATCTCAAAATCATCGTAGCGCCCTGATTATTCCACTGATGGTGGGTGAAGATGTGATTGGAACGATTTCAGTCTTCCATCATTCCACAGGTTACTTTAACGATGAAGCTCTCGAAATGGTTAAAGCCATTGGTTCGCAAGTGGCAATCGCAATCAATAATGCCCAACTGTATGAGCTAATTCGCGACCAGGCCGAACGTCTCGGTTCAATGCTGCGCCACCAACAAATGGAAGCCAGCCGTCAGACCGCCATCTTTGAAGCCGTGGCAGATGGTGTGCTTGTTACCGATCCATCGAATCAAATTACTTTTGTTAATGCATCGGTTGAAAGAATTTTAGACGTCAGCAAGGCCCAAATGGAAGGGCAATCGCTCGAAGATTTTGCAGGCCTGTTTGGAAAAACAACCCAGACCTGGGTCCAGACTGTTAAAGAATGGACAGAAAAAGCCGGAAGCATCCGGGCAGGTGAAACTTACGCAGAACAAATCAATCTTGATAATGGCCGGGTGGCGCTTGTTCACCTGGCGGCGGTCGTCTGGCGTGAGGAATTCCTTGGAACTGTTTCAATTTTCCGCGACATCACACACGAGGTTGAAGTTGACAGGTTAAAAACAGAATTCGTAGCTACCGTCAGCCATGAACTTCGCACACCTTTGACATCCATCCGAGGCTACGTAGATCTTTTACGGATGGGTGCAGCCGGTGTTCTGAGCGAAAGCCAATCGCACTTTTTAGATATTGTCAAAAGTAATACAGAAAGGTTAAATGTATTGGTAAATGATCTTTTGGATGTCTCCCGAATCGAAGCAGGACGGATCATGCTTTCCTTGCAACCCATCGATCTGGAAAATATTGCGAATGAGTGTATCTTTGATTTACAACGCCGTTCAGAAAAAGAAATCAAACCAATGAAATTCAGCCTGGAAGCCGCGCCTTCTTTGCCCAATGTCATGGCTGATCCTGAACGTGTGCACCAGATTCTAGGAAACTTATTGGACAATGCTTATAATTACACCCCGGCTGAAGGTCATATCCGGGTATTTTTACACCAGGTCAATGACAGTGTTAATGTTGATGTTCAAGACAATGGGATCGGTGTAACATTCGAACATCGAGACCGAATTTTTGAACGCTTTTTCCGAGGCGAAGACCCACTGGTGTTATCAACTCCTGGTACCGGTCTGGGTCTGGCGATTGTCAAGCAATTAGTAGAAATGCATCGCGGCAAAATATGGATGCACAGCACAGGAATACCGGGTCAGGGTAGTACATTCTCATTCTCCCTTCCGGTCTTCAAAACTGAGGAGTAATTCATGGCAAAAATAGTAATTGCAGAAGACGAATCCGATATCCGTGAGCTAATCGCTTTTACCTTACGCTTTGCCGGGCATGAAGTCATTGCCGGCAGCAACGGACAGGAAGGTTATGACCTCACCAAGGCAGAACATCCAGACTTGGCAATGTTTGACGTCCGGATGCCCAAAATGACAGGTTATGAGGCATGTAAAAAAATAAAGTCGGACCCAGAAATTTCACATATTCCTGTAATTTTTCTTTCTGCCAAAGGCCAGGAAAATGAAATTGAGCAAGGAATTGCCGCCGGGGCAGATGAATATCTGTTGAAACCCTTTGCACCTGACCAACTGACCGAACGGATAAAAGCCATTTTATCGAAATATGGAAAATAAAGAGAATAGATGAGCGCAATTCTACTGGACGGCGGTATCGTGCATTTTGAAGTAATTGGTCGAGGCAGACCAGTCATCTTTCTGCACGGCTGGGTAGGCTCCTGGCGTTATTGGGTACCTGCCATGCAGGCAGCTTCCACGGGATTCAGAGCTTACGCGCTTGATTTATGGGGGTTTGGGGATACTGCCAGGGACACAAGTCGCTACATTGTCGACAAACAAGTGGCCCTGTTGGATAACTTCTTGCATGAATTGGGTATGGGAAAAGTAGCCATTGTAGGTCACGGGTTGGGCGCCTTGGTTGGGCTGTTATTCACGATGCATTATCCAACTGCTGTCGACCGGTTACTAACCGTGGAGCTTCCACTCGATGAAGGCTCCATTAATAGTCGCTTACGCACAGCCGCCCTGCCTGATTTAGTCGACTGGCTGCTCCTGAAAAATGCAGCATCTGAGCCAGCACGCACGGATGGGCTCAAGGCAGATCCATTGGCACTGGCTGCTTCGCTTAACTCACCCGATTTTTTCAATCTCTCCAACCGCATTTCCAACCTGAATACCCCCTGCCTGCTGGTTTATGGACAGAACGACCCTGCTATCAGCATTCCAGACTACGATAAGACCACAGCACCCTCCAGCTTGCACACCATGGTCTTTGAACAATCATCGCACTTCCCCATGTTGGATGATCCCGGCGGTTTTAATCGTTTGCTGATCGATTTTCTGGCACTGCCCACCGGTGAATCACCCCGCATCTTGCAAATGAAAGAAGAATGGAAAAGACGGGTACGCTAAGACCAATGCCTTGATTACCAAACCCGCTGAAGGTTAGGATTATCCAGCGGTTCACGTCCGACCTTGGACATCTCCACCCATTCACCATGAATTTTTACCCGCACCACATCTGCCGTGAAATCAGTAACGGTGGCGCCATTATTATTAAACAGATAAGAACCAACCGCGTAAATATCTACAGGAACACCAAGTTTTTCAAACCGGCGAATTTTCTCCGGGGCAAATCCTCCAGAAACAACAATTTTTACTTTCTGGCAGTATTCGCGAGCAATCTCCTTCCACTTCGCAGGCAGGTCCCAACGCTCCCAGGCTGAATCCAAACCCTGTCGTACATTAAAAACCAGGCGCGGATTAACACCAAGATCCAAAGCCGGGTCACCCAACGGAGTCACAGATTCATCCCGCAAACTTCCGCTCGTATCCAAACGGACGCCATATAACCGGTATTTGGCGGCTCCCGATTCGTCGCCCAAATCCAGCAGGCGTCGATACTCGGCAAACATAACATCCAATACCCGCAGCGAATCCAGAACCGAGTTATTGTTAAAATCAACCAGCGCAATGCGCGGAATATTAACCGGCAATACCCGTGAAAAAGCCATCATCACCTCGGCAGTATCGCCCAGGAAACTGGCAATGGCGGCATGTGCCACCGTCCCGCCACCAGCACCACCCCACCAATCGCCCTGCGCATCGGTGGATATGAAGGGGCCTAATTCGCTGGCATGGTCAAGATTAAAGCGCTGGAGTGCGATATTATAGGCATATCCATCCGCTGCCTGAACTTCGTGCAAATCAAATCTTGCAGGGAAAAATAACACAGGCTTGCCACGCGCCGCTACAAATGTCTCATACACATTGGTAGCAATCCGACTGGAACGTGTCAGGATGCCCAGCGAGGGGGTTTCTAACAAGGCAAAATCGCGATAACGCCCTCGCACCCGGATGACAGGCTGAACATGCAGCGGGTCCCCATCAGAAGCAACCACATCTCCATCATTTACAGCCCAAACTTCCAACTTATCAGCAGTTTCAATAAATTGATCACCGTCAAAATAGCCAGTACTGTGCTTGAGCATGGCCAGAACCTTGTCGACACCAACCACAATACTGGTACCAATTCGCCGTGTGAACCACTGCATTTCCACTTCCATATCCCCAACAGCAATATTTTCTGGGGAAATAATTGCGGGCAAATTATGATTTTTACCAGCATATATATAACCTTCCGCAGCCAGGTTTACTAGCATAATATTTATATTGGCAAAATATTTATCTGAATACCACCCCCGGCGCATCCTTTCGATATCGAGCTTAAATGTCTCGTTTGTCAGGCGTTTTCCGTCAAAAATGGACATTTTTTCCTTTTTATAGCGTCAGAGATCATAAATATAAATCTGAAAAATAATTAGCCGGTTGGAAAATACAGCAACTTCGGATCAACAGGTGAGTAAGGAGCAGACGGTCAGATTGGCGCTTGCAGCCAATCATTGGATGCGTCAGTCGAACGGACTATGTGCATACCGGCAGCTGAAAATTTTTCAAATGCTGCTTCAGCGGCAGCACTATGATCCGCCACACCCGGAACAACGACCGGGGACGTACAATCATCAAGCACATAAACCTTATTTGCCAGACCAGGATCAGACAACTGGATGTCTTCAAGCAAGTCTGAAATAGTCCATGCCACACAATGACTTTTCGCCTGCCCGGCAATGATTAAGCGATCCACCAATTGAAGCTGATCAACAAACTTTGAATTATGCGTTCCCAGAACCTCACCCTGAGGACCAGTCAGGACTTCAGGGCCAATTGCAGAATAATTTTCAGTGAAAGGCCGCTCACCTTTAATCTCAAATTGTGTCTGTGAAAAACGAACCAGTGAATGGAAAAATATCGCCTCTTCAACCGCCGAAACAAGCGCATGCCCAATTCCGCCTAACATGGCATGATAGGGCCAGACTGTCAGCGCGTATTTGGCTTTTTGAGACAGGGTACGGGCATAATGAATGACCATGCGCTGCCCATAATCCGGACTGATTCCTAATTGAGGCGCAAGTTCTGGATTAAAAATCCACTTTCCAGCAATTAAATCTTCCAGATAAATATCGGTATATGGCACAGGGTGATCACCCGCCCGGTTAACAAAAAATAACGGGTGA
Source organism: uncultured Anaerolinea sp. (assembly GCA_964559195.1). Taxonomy (GTDB): domain Bacteria; phylum Chloroflexota; class Anaerolineae; order Anaerolineales; family Villigracilaceae; genus UBA5195. Next base: position 10,557 of record CAZLJB010000031.1, read on the forward strand.
AATATCTGCATGGCTGAATGCGTATCCAGTGTAGCTGTAATTTTCGTGATGGCTGCCAGGTTGTAGTAAATAAACTCACACAGATTCCGGTTATCGTCAACCGCGCCAACCCCACTACGCCCACCGACAAAAAGCTCAAAACCCGGGATACAAAATGTGTTCTGAACATCGATTAGCAGCAACCAATTTTTTTGCTGATCGGTTGAAGCGGGGGGCACGCAGCATTTCAAACGATATGCCTGTGCTGAATTAGAAATATTGGCGTAGTCAACCCGGTAAACTGTCCCGACACTTTCTGAGTTATAAAAATCCGGGATTGGCAGCATCTGGTCTTCTCCAAATTTGGCTGAATGGGTCTTATTTATTGATCGTTGGTGGAGTGCTTACAATTCTACCTTCGCAAACCACCCTGTCAAGGGCTCGCGACATGTCTCAATCCTACCTGGCAAAAATATATTCCAGATACTACCCGACGCCCCCTTTCCCATCTCGATGCCAAAGACTATGTTTTGTATTTATTTACGGGAAGGCTGCCAATTCACAATAAAACTCAAAAAAATAGTAGATGGGGGTTTTGTGGAACAAACCACTATTTTCGTTCCTTTGAACGAAAAATCAGGATGGCTTTTTGATAACCGCTGGGGTGTGAGGAAATACTATTATTTACTCGAACATCAACGCAAAACAATTGTATTCGACTTAAAAGGTGCTGGCTGACTGCGACTCGCGGCCAATTCCTCTCGAATTACACGCCGAAGCATTGCTTCACTAAGCTGCTCACGATTATGAATATATTCACGCAAGGCCCGGTTGAGCAGGGTTTGATAACTACCACCACCCGCTGCATCGACTTCCTTGCGGAACCAATCCAACACATCCTTATCGATGCGAATCGTGATACGCGTTTTTCCGTTTACAATCTGTTGTTCTGTCATTTTATTATTATATGCATATTTGTACATTATTGCAACAAGGGGTTTAACTAAAAATAAATTGTATTTTCAATTAATACAATCAACAAAAAGAACAACCAACCAATCTAATAATTAACCAAAAAATAGATATATTTTTCTCGACATTAAGCTATATTTATAAGTTAAAAAACAGGAGAGGCAATTAGCTGTATGCATATTTGTACATGATTGATTTCTCCTTCCAAAATCTCTCTTCCCCAAACCAATAAGCCTGCCAAATTTGAAACAACGCACGACTGGCTAATTGCAGAGAAATCTATCTCCCTCAAAAAAACAGGTCACGACTGACAGGGTATTTCCGAAAACTTGGAAAAACTCCAATTAAATAATAACCCCCCGCTCTTTGTAAACCCAGGCCGCAAAATCAGGATGATGTTCCAAATTGAAGAGCGGTGCGTAGATGCAAAAAAATGAAGTTATCTGGTTATGATATATGGATGGATAAACAGACAGGTTATGGAAGTTCTAAATCTGCTGAGGAAAATACATAACCGTGATACAACCCGGCAAAACCAGGAACTGAAGATGAAAGCTATTAAAAAAGCGCAGGGCTAAAAAAGCCTGCGCTTTCAAACAT
>CAZLJB010000031.1:12207-14422 GCA_964559195.1 uncultured Anaerolinea sp.
AAGATGAAAGCTATTAAAAAAGCGCAGGGCTAAAAAAGCCTGCGCTTTCAAACATTCTTTCGAGCGGTCATTATTTTCGAGAGTTTCTCTTTTTCCCGCCCACATAAGCCGGAGCGGTAATGGTAATAATACGACAGATACGCTCATCTTTCATACGGGTATAAATACGAACATCGACATCTCTTAACGTATCCACCGCCACGGTTATAACGGTTGGAAGCTCGCGGTTATACCTGTAATTCAATAATTGGTACAACTTCTCTTTTGCCCATGCCGTGGCTGACTGGGAACCAAGATCATCCAGAACTAACACAGGCGCTATCCGCACTTCATCAAAGCGCCGGTCATAACTAACACTGGAATTGGGGCCGAAGGCTGCCCGCAGGTGATCCAGCAAATCAGGGACCATCACAAACAAAGGCGGGTCACCCAAAGACGCCAGTTGGTTGGCAATTGCCGCGGCAAGATGCGTCTTTCCACACCCGTATGCCCCTGTGAAAACCAACCAGCCCTGTGGTTTGCGCGCAAAAGCATGGGCCTCTTTGAGCGCCGATTCAAGCGACTTATATTCCTCGGCAGGTATGCCTTCACCAATCCGATTCTCAAAAGTATTAAAAGTCCTACTGGAAAGCAAATCAAGTGACGAAAGTTCCGAATGTCCAATTTCAACCATTGGTCGACGATAATCCGGCGCGGAGATCTTAACAATGGTAACTAGAGCGGGATCCTGCAATCGTGAACGTATGCGGGCATCCATCTCATCCATCGCCAGGTTGGTAGTTATCACCAGTGGTAATTTATTAATATATCGGAAATTGACGATCTGGAAAAGTTTTTCCTGAGCCCACCCGGTGGCATTTTGGGTGCCAAAATCATCCAATACCAACAGCCCGGCATTCCGAATCTGCTCAAAACGTTCCTCAAAAGTTGTTTCGAGGCTGTCAAAAGCAAACCTTAATGAATCCAATAAATCTGGGACCGTCAAAAAGAGGGTCGGCACTCCAAATTGTACAGCATAGTTCGCAATCGCGGCTGCAAGATGGGTTTTACCACTGCCATAACCTCCTTGCAGAATAATCCACCCTTTAAGAGCGGCAGCATATTGGTGAGTGTGGTTATAAGCCAATTGCAGGGATAGAACCTGTTTTTCACCCAGCCCAAGACGACCTTCCTGGTTGAAACTTTCAAAAGTTAAATCCTTCAACTCATCCAAACGGCTGATTGAAAATAAGCGATTACGCACCAGTTCCGTCACGGATTGGCGGCGGCAATCACAAATGATCGCTTTGCCAAATTCCGGGTGGCCAACGGGCAAATCCTGTCGCAAATAACCCAGACCGCCACATAATGGGCAATCAGGGGCACCCACCATGCCAGGATCATCGCTTCCGGTTAAGGAATTCTTCGACTTTGCGGGTGACGTCGCTCCCGCTATGCGCTTCAGTGTCTCGTCTACTCTGCTTTTCGGCACGGCCTTCTTCCTTCCAGCGACGCAAAATCGCTTCGATATACTTCCAATTTCGCTTATTTAATTTTACCGCCAGATCAATGGCATCGGCCACCCATTCCGGGGTATATAACTTCTCTGCATCCCGCAGCGCATCCGCGATCAGCGGGGTGAGCGGCCCGATATTTTCTTCATATAGTTTGAAAATATTTGGAATTTCGCGTGGAGGCTGAGATGGCACAACGGAAGCTCGCCAGTTCCCTTTCTGCATGGCATCCGCAGAGACCCGCCCGCGCGGAGAATTTAGAAAATAAAAACCGCCATCAGGATTTTCAACCCTGAGCAGGGTTCCACGCTGAACGGCTTTTTTAAGCCCGACATCCAAATCTACCAAAGACATGCCGGCCATAAAATTAGCATCCTCAACGATCTCGCTCCGGCAAATCTGACGAAAAGCTCCTTCGATATGTTCGATACGCCACAAGATATAAAACGTCAACTTGAGTTCGGCCAAATCGTCAATCTCACCTAAAAGCCGAAATAGCGCATCCGGCACGGGTGTAAAAGTTTCAGATGATGTGAAGCCAGTAAAAGTAGTCATTTTGGATCAAAGCCCTAAGCACCAGAAAAATCAAGTTTACGCGTTGCGGCATTTTCAAATTTCGTTAGATTGCTACGGAAAATCAAATCCACCTGTCCCACCGGACCATTTCGGTGTTTGGCAATCTTGAGATGCGTGACATTGGCCATGGTGGGGTCCTTCTCATC
>CAZLJB010000032.1:0-1498 GCA_964559195.1 uncultured Anaerolinea sp.
GGTTTACAAATATATTACCGGCCAAGAAAATCAATCAGAAGCCAATAAATCTTCATGAGCCAGTTTCACCAATAAATCACCAGGTAGAAATAGACAATTCTCATCCTGATGATGATTCCGAATTAACTATTAACCTCGATTCGGATACCCCACATCAATTAGAGATCGTATTGCAGGAATCGTCCCATAAAACGGAGACGGAATCGCCTGCGAAACTGATTCATTTTCAAATTTCGGCTGATATTCCTGAAGGTAGCCTGGTACATATAACAATCAATGTCGAGGCGGGGCAAGGAAAATCAACAATCGAAAAAAGTCAAACTAAGGTATCGAGAAAAGACACACTATCTTTAGAAAAAAGGCCTGCTTTTGCTCCCGCTGGCCAATCAAGTCAATATTTTACCCGGTTGATCGGTAAACTAAACAATCTCCCGCAGATAAAAATCGATTCTCCTGAAAAATACTTACTCATTGCCGCCATAATAATTTACGCCCTGGTTGTTTCGATTGGAATTGACCGATATCCCATTTATTTTTTCACCGATGAAGCAGCCCATATGAATCTTGCTGCAAATTTTTTAAGAGATGGTTTCAAAAATTACTTTGGCGAATTTTTACCCACCTTTTTCACAACCGAAGGCTGGGTAAATGGCACCAGTGTCTATGTACAGGTGCTGCCATTGATTATTTTTGGTAAATCAGTAGTTGTCACACGTATGGTTTCTGCCTTTTTCTCGCTTTTAGGGGCTCTTGCAGTCAGTCTTCTTTTGAAAGATACGCTTAAATTAAAAAATTATTGGGCAGGCATTTTTATGGTGCTTACAACACCCGCCTGGTTTCTCCACGCAAGAACAGCCTTCGAATACGTAGAAGTTGCTTCTTTCTATAGTATTTTTCTGTATTTTTATAGCCGGTATCGTTCTGGGCACCAAAGGTCTTTGTATTGGGCTTTTATAGCAGGAGCACTAGCTTTTTATACCCATGGATTGGGTCAAATTCTAATGGGAATTTCTGGCCTGATCTTATTCATTGTTGATTTCCGCTACCACACTCACCCTGATCAAAAGAAAACAGTTCGAAATGCAATCATCATAGGCATTATTCTGCTTTTACCATTTTTACGTTACTATCTCGCTCATCCTGGGGAGGCAGCTGATCAGGTAAAAAGACGCGGATCTTATTGGAGTGACGGAAACTTCTCATTCCAGCAAAAGTTATTGGAATTAGTTAAAGCCTATTCTTATGGTCTTAACCCTGAATATTGGTATTTCAAAAACTCAGTGGATCTAAACCGGCACACCATGAAAGACTATGGCAATGGGCTTTTGTTAACTCTGCCGTTTTGGGCCATTGGTTTATTCCAAACAATTAAGAATATCCGACAACCCACTTATCGAATTATACTTATCTCGCTATTAGTTTGTCCGATCCCCGCATCTGTCGTTGCAATTGGTATGCCACGCACGCTTTGGTTAACCATACCAGCTGCGATCGTTAC
>CAZLJB010000032.1:1598-14422 GCA_964559195.1 uncultured Anaerolinea sp.
ACAGAACAATTCGTAGATTTCTTTATACCCGATAGTCTTCGCTCGCATATCAATATGGGACAGCCAGTCGATTTTATTCCCACAATCCAAAAAAATTTACCTGACTTGTATTTCATTGCAACAGCCGATGAATATGATAAATTAATTATTAACCCAGAGTATAAAAACATTAACGTACAAGAAGTATTGAATTTCCCCAATAACAAACCAGGGTTTTATGTTATAACCTTGCAGACAGCCAACAATATCGAAGAAATTCTTGCCAATGAACACAAAAAAAATCAGCTCCCAGTCGAGGATAATGTTTCAATAAACGGTATCCCAAGTCGAGTTTTGCATTCCCCGCTGGGCAGTGGGCGATTGGAAGATGTCTTTGACAATAATCCGGATACACTTGCCCGAGTGTTGGAAGCCAATCCATTCCTTTTTGACATTTTCCCTGCATCACCAATCGACACAAATAGCATTGGCATCCAAACCGGTTCATTAACTACATTTACGGTCTCGGTCAATTTATATGCCCCCGACTCTTCGGAACCAATAAAATATATAAAAACATTTACAAATTTACCGCCTGATCCAAAAATTGAAATGATTTTTGATAAAGGTCCAGCCAAATCAGGCCATGTCACCATTGAAATTCACGACGATACGTCTGGCGAAACTTCGCAAATTCATGTACGAACCATAGAACTCAAATAATTAGGTTGTCGATGAAAGCAATTCTTTTCCACCAGCACGGCGGACCTGATGTACTTGAATACACCGAAATTCCAACACCTGAGCCCGGACCTGGTCAAGTGCTTATTCGGTTACACGCAGCAGCCTTGAACAGGTTAGACATTTGGGTCCGAAATGGATGGCCCGGTATAAAACTCGAATACCCTCATATTCCTGGCGCTGACGGCGCAGGAGAAATCGCAGAGTTGGGATTTGGAGTGTCGGGATGGCAAATTGGGGATAAGGTTTGTATCAATGCGAATCTTGGTTGTGGCTATTGCGAGTATTGTTTGGCTGGAAAAGATAATTTGTGCCAACACTGGAAATTATTAGGTGAGAGTTTGCGAGGTACTTATTGCGAATATATTACTGTGCCTTCTCGCCAATTATATAAACTACCCCACGATTTCGATTATATAACAGCCGCAGCTGCAGGACTTGTATATCAGACTGCCTGGCACTCTTTAATTGTAAAAGGTGGCCTCAGACCATCGGATACTGTCCTCATTGTTGGTGCGTCCGGTGGGGTAAATACTGCCAGTATTGAAATAGCAAAATTTGCGGGAGCCCAAGTCATTGTAATTGGTTCCAATAAAGAAAAATTAAACCTGGCAGCAGCAATGGGTGCTGACATCTTGATTAATCGCACAATAGAACCTGATTGGGCTAAAAGTGTTTACCTTGCTACAAAAAAACAAGGGGCAGATATTGTAGTAGACAATATTGGTTCGACATTTCCACTCTCTTTCCGCGCTGCCCGTAAAGGTGGGAAAATCCTGACAGTCGGCAATACCGGTAATCCAAAGATCGAAATTGATAACCGGTATATTTTCAGCAAACAACTGACCATCATTGGTTCTTCAATGGGCACACTTCAAGATTTTAATCAGGTTATGACATTGGTTGCTAATCGTAAACTAAAGGTGGCCCTGGATAAAACTTTTCCGCTAAAAGATGCCGGTTCCGCACAAACACGTTTGGAAAACGGCGAACAATTCGGAAAAGTCACTCTGGAGATTTAGATTGAAATTAATTAGGAAATTCCATTGGTTTGAGTTAACGCTCATCGCTATCGTGATGAGCGTTCATCTCTATGCCGCTTTCTCAGAATCACATAATTTTCCGACAAATTGGTTCACTCGGGATGACGCCTATTATTACTTCAAAGTCGCTCAAAATATCAGTGAGGGGCATGGATCAACATTTGATGGAATCAACCTCACCAACGGATACCATCCATTATGGATGCTAATATGCATTCCGATTTTCTCATTAGCTCGTTTTGATTTGATTTTGCCTCTCCGTATATTGTTAATTGTTATGGCTATGCTCAGCGCGGCCACTTCAGTTATTCTCTTTAGGTTTTTGAGAAACTATACCGGAAAAGTTGTGGCAATCTTAGCAGCATCATTCTGGGCATTCAGTCTTGACATACATTCCATTATTACCCAACAAGGTATGGAAACAGGAATTGTTGCTTTTTCAATTGTTTTATTATTGTACATGCTCCAAAAAATTGAGACTAAACCAGAACTTGAAACCCGCGATATTATCTATCTGGCAATTTCTGCCTTATTCGTACTATTCAGTCGACTTGATAATATTTACATCGTTCTACTTGCAGGTATCTGGGTGATTTTCAGGCGTAGTCCGGTCCGTTACTTATTACCGTTGGATTTGGTACTTACATTTTTCATTATTGTTGGCGCATTTATCCAACGAGCATCCCTCAAAGTATATTTATTAGCATTCGACAATTCGGCAATAACCCTGGCGGTAATTGCTTTTATCCTCCAAACTATCATTTTTTATTTAACTGGCCTTTACTCTCGTCCAGCCAGTCTTTCTTTACTGCGTTTATTCATCCTGACCCTGGTTGGCGTTACTATAAGCACGGCTTTAATGACACTCTGCATGTTCGGGCTTTCATTGATTGGCACCTATAACTTACCTCGTCTGGTTCCCGTCATATATTGGCTGGAAATGTTATTTTTTACATTGATAACACGATTCACTTTACATTTCTTATCACCATGGTCCGCCACACTTACAAAAGACTCAAATTTATTCCAGGGCCTGCTGGCTGGGAAAAACCAGCTTCGCGCTGCCCTAAAACCGCTAAATAAATGGCTCAAGGATGGGTATATTTATTTTGGGATAATCGGTTTTTTCCTTGGGATCTATGTGCTGATAAACCAACTAGGTTTCGGTACTTTGATGCCCGTTAGCGGACAAATAAAGCGGTGGTGGGGTTCAATGCCCAATGATGTGTACGGTGGAGCAGCAAAAACAGTTCTGGATGTATTTGGGATCGATCCAAATTATAGCCAATCCTGGGACATATTTTTCAAACCCATTATCCAATTGGCGAATTTTTTATCCACAAAAAGTTGGAATTTCGATGGTTGGTATTGGTTTATTATTTCAGGCCTATTGATATCTTTTTTTGTATTGTTCCTGGTTAATCGCAAAAAACACCTGCACCGCCTATTTGTGTTGGGAATAATCCCTTTAGCAGTCAGTGCAGAATTGCATGCCTTTTTCTATGGCGCCATGGCATACTCTTCAAAGCACGAATGGTATTGGGTAATGGAAATATTAACCACAACTATCCTGGCAGCTTTCACATTAACCCTCGTCAGAGACCTGATCCCAAAGAAAAAATTTTTCAGAATCATTTTCAGAACCATGGCTGGTGGAATCTGCATATACCTGGCCTATATTTTTAGCATAGAATTGATTAACCGTATGCCATATCAAAATTCTCAGGTTGGGCAACCCTACATGGATACCCTCCCCATCCTCGAAGGTTTCACAAAACCGGGAGCAATAATCGGGATGACTGGTGGAGGCAATGCAGGCTATTTTATAAAAGATCGAACAATCGTAAATATGGATGGATTAATTAACTCATTCGCATATTTTCAGGCATTAAAACAAAACCAGGGCGGCATTTTTCTTGCAAAAAAGGGATTGAATTATGTTTTTGCAAACCGCTATATTATTACGAGCAGTATGCCATACCGCTATCAATTCACATCTGATGAACTCATTACAGTCGATGAAGCCCCAGCATACGGGCAAAAAGAATTGATGCAGTACATTCCCAAAAAATAGATTGAAAAACACCACTTTGTTAAGATAAAACAGCCGATATTATGCATAACCGACCAACTACTCCGATTAACGTAACCTTATTGGGAACATTCGTGTTATTTATCACATGCTGGAACACACTGCGTGTTTTTGGTGTAATCTCAAACTGGCAAGTTTTGAGCGAATTTGGGGCAAATCCAACTTATATCCTTGGCACTGGAACAATCTGGATGCTCTGTGGATTATGGTTATTGGTTTTTTTTTGGAGAAGATCGATCTATTTTACGCGTGCAACCATTTTTTCCTCAATAATTTACTATGTTTGGTATTGGTTTGATCGCCTTTTCGTACAGGTTTCTCCAGCGCCAAACGTCCTATTCAGCGCAGTATTTTCAACTGCCTTACTAATTCTCTTGATCATTATTACAACATTACCGGGTACACGAGCCTTTTTTTACAAGGAGAAATTATGACAGTAAACAACCTCGAAAAATTACGTGATCGTAAAAAGCAATCCCATGTTGGAGGTGGCAAAGATCGGATTGACGCCCAACATAAAAGAGGAAAGCTGACCGCAAGGGAACGAATCGACATATTATTGGACAAAGGTTCCTTTCGTGAGATTGACTCATTTGTTATTCATCGAACCTATGACTTTGACCTTGAAAAACAGTATTACCCAAGCGATAGTGTAGTGACTGGCTGGGGAACCATTGATGGACGATTAGTATATGTATTCTCGCAGGATTTCACAGTTTTTGGGGGTTCATTAGGAGAGGTTCATGCAGAGAAAATTGTCAAAGTAATGGACATGGCAATGAAAAATGGTGCTCCTGTTATAGGGTTAAATGATTCCGGCGGTGCGCGCATTCAAGAAGGAGTCGTATCCCTGGCTGGATATTCTGACATTTTCCTTCGTAATACCCTCGCAAGTGGTGTGATCCCACAGATATCTGCCATTTTGGGACCCTGTGCTGGCGGCGCAGTCTACTCCCCCGCTTTGACTGATTTCATTTTTATGGTCCGCAATTCATCATATATGTTTGTGACAGGTCCAGATGTAGTCAAATCAGTCACTCACGAAGAAGTCTCATTTGAAGATCTCGGTGGCGCCAGTGTGCATTCTGAAAAATCAGGAGTCTGTCAGGTAGCTGCAGATAGTGAAGCAGATACGCTCTACTTGATACGAAAACTGCTGGGTTACCTCCCTCAAAACAACATGGAAGATGCTCCTTTCATCAACACTGGCGATGATCCTTTACGATCCGATGAGGGACTTAATACCATTATTCCAGCTGATCCTGGTAAACCATACGATATAAAAGAAGTATTACGAATGGTTGTCGATAATGGGCAGTTCTTTGAAATTCACGAAAATTTCGCAATGAATGTTGTGGTTGGGTTTGCAAGATTGGGGGGTCATTCCGTTGGTATTGTAGCCAATCAACCCGCTGTACTGGCAGGTGTTTTGGATATCGACGCGAGTGAGAAAGCCGCACGATTCGTCAGGTTTTGTGACTCCTTTAATATTCCCATTATTACTTTTGAAGATGTGCCTGGCTTTTTACCAGGTACATTCCAGGAACATCACGGTATTATCCGCTCTGGAGCAAAATTATTATACGCATATTGCGAAGCTACCGTCCCCAAGATTACCATAATCACCCGCAAGGCGTATGGTGGTGCATACTGTGTCATGTCATCCAAGCACATTCGTGGTGATGTGAACCTTGCCTGGCCAACGGCAGAAATTGCTGTAATGGGACCGGAAGGTGCTGTAAGTGTAGTCTTTCGAAAAGAACTCGAAAAAGCTGCGGACCCTGTTATGCGCAAGGCAGAATTAGTAGCGGAATATCGCGCAAAATTTGCAAATCCATTTATTGCAGCCCAACGTGGGTACGTCGATGATGTTATTGAACCACGCGAAACTCGCGCACGCCTGATCAACGCCCTGGAAATGCTACAAAACAAACGCGACGCAAATCCTGCCAAAAAACATGGGAATATTCCACTTTGATATATCACCTTAATGGGTTCTCTGGATTTATTTCAATGAAACTTTATTCCATAAGAGGATGAACCATGTTTAAAAAAGTTTTAATCGCTAATCGCGGTGAAATTGCTGTTCGAATTATTCGCGCATGCAGAGAAATTGGACTCGAGACAGTTGCTGTCTTTTCTGAGGCAGATCGTCAGGCCCTACATGTCAGATATGCCGACGAAGCATATTTACTTGGACCTGCACAATCCAGGGAGTCATATCTTCGAGGAGATAAAATCATCGCAATTGCCAAAAAAGCTGGAGCAGACGCAGTCCATCCAGGTTATGGTTTCCTTGCAGAACGAGAAGATTTTGCCCAAGCATGTGCCGAAGCAGGCCTGATTTTTATCGGACCGAAGCCATCTTCAATTGCCGCGATGGGAGATAAAATGACCGCCCGGGAAACGGTACGAAAAGCCGGGGTGCCCATTGTTCCGGGAACCGAAGATGTCGGAAATTTATTAAATGAAGATTTGATCGCTATCGCACCAAAAATTGGATTTCCTCTTCTCATCAAGGCCACAGCTGGCGGCGGCGGTAAGGGCATGCGGGAAGTCAATTCCATCGAAGAAATGCCTGCTTTGTTAATTTCGGCCAGACGGGAAGCTGAATCTGCCTTCGGCGATGGAAATGTTTATCTGGAAAAACTTGTTGAGGGTGCTCGCCACATCGAATTTCAAATTCTAGCGGATGGACATGGTAACGTATTACACCTTCTCGAACGCGAATGCTCCATTCAGCGTCGCCACCAAAAACTTGTAGAAGAATCCCCATCCCCTTTTATGGACGAAACTTTACGCCAGGTTATGGGCGAAGTAGCGGTAAAAGCCGCTCAGGCAGTCGACTATATAAATGCAGGAACAATTGAGTTTTTGGTTGACAAGGATAAAAGATTTTACTTTCTTGAAATGAACACCCGTCTTCAAGTCGAACATCCAGTAACTGAAATGATCACTGGCATCGACATTGTAAAAGAGCAGATTCGAATTGCCCGGGGCCGCCCTACCCAATACAAACAAGAAGATATAAAAATTAACGGAGCTGCAATTGAATGTCGGATAAATGCAGAAGATCCATATAATAATTTTATTCCTTCCACGGGCAAGATCACCCATAGTTTACTCCCTACCGGGCCTGGTGTTCGGGTGGATACAGGCGTTTTTCCAGGCTTTGAAATTTCGCCATATTATGACCCGATGATCTCGAAACTTATCGTTTGGGGCGAAACACGAGCGCAGGCAATCCTACGAATGCGCAGAGCCTTGGAAGAATACAAAATTGTTGGGGTTCGAACAAATATTCCTTTTCACCAAACCCTGATGGATAGTCACCGGTTTATGGGTGGCCAATACGATACCCGATTCGTTGAGGATCGCTTTTCTATCCAGGAGCAGCAAAATAGTTCAGATGCAGAAATCGCAGCTGTTCTGGCTTCTTTGGTTGCCCATTACGAAACCCAGCGATCTGCTCAATTTGTAATGAGAAATGAACGCGATACATCCAACTGGAAATGGGTTGGACGCTGGGAACGGATGCACCGTTAACGGAAAAAACTGGAGAAATAAAGATGAAATATATCACCACCATTGATGAAAAAGAATTCATCCTTGAAGTTATTGATGAAAAACACGTCAACATAAATGGGAAGATTTTAGAAGTTGATTTCGGATCAGTCAGTGGGCAGCCAGTATATTCCCTGATTATCGATGGAAAATCCTACGAAGGTTATGTTTATCCAAACGAAGGTAATTGGCAGGTTTTGCTTCGTGGCCGTCTATACCAGGCTAAAGTTGAAGATGAGCGTGAAAAACGCTTGCGCGCAGCAGCTGGCAGTGTCGCCGATGATGGAGAATACCATCTCAGAGCCCCCATGCCCGGAATGATTGTCTCCATACCTGTAGCCGAAGAAGAAAGTGTTCGGAAAGGACAGGTTCTATTGATTCTAGAATCGATGAAAATGCAAAACGAATTAAAATCCCCGAAAGACGGAACTGTTCATCGCATAAGAATTAAACCAGGGGAAACAGTTGAACAAAAACAAACTCTTCTGAGTATTATTTAAACCAAGGTTTCAACGAATAACACTGCAGATATTTATTTACGTAGTGAGCTATATATCCATTAATCATAAATTTTCTTGAGGACTATCCTTAAAGTGAAGGTGTTTCGGTGACAAAAAACAACCAGGAAATCGAATCTAAATTTTATGTTCGAAACCTTCCCGCAATTGAAAAACTTCTTTTGGCTACCGGCGCGATTTGCTTAGCCCCGCGTGCTTTTGAATACAATCTACGCTTTGACAATAAAGAAAACAGTCTGGAACGACAACATAAAGTCCTTCGACTTCGAAAATTTGATGACATACGCCTGACATTCAAAGGACCGGGTGAACGGATTGGTAACGCTCTTTCACGAGAAGAGATTGAACTTGTCGTTAATGATTTTGATCAGGCACAAAAATTTCTTGAGGGCTTGGGCTACAGGGTTGCAGCTATTTATGAAAAATATCGCGCTATGTACCGAACCGGAACCAGCTTAGTTACGCTTGATGAGCTTCCCTACGGAAATTTTGTCGAAATCGAAGCAGAAAGCCCCGACGAAATAAAGGATATTGCTCTTCAATTGAAGTTAAACCCTGACGCAGCCATCCCCTCCAGCTATCAAGGTTTATTCGAACAAGTAAAATCAACCAAAAATTTGCCAGTAAAAAATCTAGCCTTTTGGGAGTTCGAAAAAATCCATATCACGCCAATTGACCTTGGTGTCGAGCCTGCAGATATGGAAATGTAATAGCAAAACAAAAATATTTACGGCTTTTTTTTATAAATCGGCTTTTCCCCAGCTATTTTTCAATTAACTTCTCATCAGACCATTCAAGTTCTGCTATTACCCCTCTTTCAACGCGAAGTTTCGGCAAAAGATCAAATAACTTATCGGCTGACCCGCTGGTGTAATATACTACGCCAGCTTTTTTCTCATTCGATCTGCTAACCAATCCAGCACTTATTATTCGCTGCACCTGCCGGGCGACAGCAGGTGCAGGATCGATTACTCTCACACCCGATCCTACGATCGATCTTATTAACGGAATGACAAAGGGATAATGCGTACATCCCAGAACAACAGTATCAATGCCGCGAACCAGCATTGGCTCAAGTGCCTGGCGTAGAATATTGGCAGTTGCGAATGACTCAAGCTCCCCTTCTTCTATTTGTCCAACCAAACCAGGGCAGGTATCTTGCAATATGGTTACGCCTCCCGCAAAACGTTCAACCACAGAAGCATACAATTCACCTTGAAATGTTGCCGGGGTTGCAAGTACTCCAACCACCCTACTTCGGGTTTGTTCAGCAGCAGGCTTGACTGCTGGTTCCATTCCAACAAATGAAATTTCCGGAAATTTTTGGCGCAAGAACTTCAGGGCTGCAGCCGATGCTGTATTGCAAGCTACAACAATAATCCGTGCGCCTTTGCTCAACAAATATCGAGTAATTTCTTCCGAATAAAATTGGATTTCGACTCTCTGGCGAGATCCATATGGCACATGAGCCTGGTCACCGACATAAACCAAAGATACATCCGGCAATATAGAACGGATAGCTCCCAGAACCGAAAGCCCCCCAACCCCAGAATCAAAAACCCCAATCGGAGAATAGCGATTATTTTGAATTTCTGGCATTACCTATTTGCCCGGCTGCATCCACAAAGGCCTTAAACAACCGCTGAATCGGTTCTTGATTAGTCAACCACTCTGGATGCCACTGAACTGCAATACCAAAAGGGTGACCACTGTATTCCACGGCTTCTACCAATCCATCAGACGATATGGCCACTGCCTTCAAACCCGGAGCCACATTTTTTATTCCCTGGTGATGGAGGCTATTTACTTGCAGGGTTTCTTCAAACAAAATTTTTCCCAATTGGCTTTGGACATCAAGATTTACTGAATGTAACAATGCTGTGCGAG
This sequence comes from uncultured Anaerolinea sp., assembly GCA_964559195.1. Lineage (GTDB taxonomy): Bacteria > Chloroflexota > Anaerolineae > Anaerolineales > Villigracilaceae > UBA5195. The sequence goes on from CAZLJB010000032.1 coordinate 11,423, forward strand.
CCTTGAGGCTGTCCTCCCCAGGATAATCATGTAGAAGTGCATTAGATAATTGATCAGGAATATGGGTATAAAGGGTCCCACCCAACGCCACATTTACAATTTGTAAACCACGACAAATCCCCAGGAAAGGTTTTTCATCCTTTACAGCCTTTTGGGCAAGACCTAATTCCAATTCATCCCTGGGATGGTCTATTCCATAAACAGACGGATGTTGTTCGCCATTAAAATACTCAATCGCGATATCCCCGCCCCCAGTAAAGAGGATCCCATCCATCCGGTCGATCAATTGATCCCATCCGTCCTGTGTTATTTCTGATGGAATCAATACTGGAATACCGCCCGCATGAATGATTGCAGTGGTGTAAGATTTCTGAACCATCACGGATGGGAGCAAGGATGGAGGTAAAGGCGCAGTTCGGGTTGTAACGCCAATAATGGGTTTTTGCATAAATAGATTCCTGTCGGAACATTTAATATGAAAATTAATATCCGTAGGTTAAAACAATAGAGCGCATTTCTGCGCTCGTTGTCCAAACCATGTATCGATTAGTTGAATTTCTGCTTCAACCGAGTAGCCTTGCCAGTTCGACCACGCAAAAAATACAGTTGGGCTCGTCGCGTCTGGGAGTGGCGCTCCACAACAACCTTGTCAATGCGAGGAGATCGCAATAAAAAGGTACGTTCAACACCAATACCATTGGATGCAATACGGCGAACCGTAAACGTGGCAGCAACACCACCATGGCGAATTCGAATAATTGTACCCTTGAATTCCTGGATACGCTCGCGTTCACCTTCCTTGATGCGGACATGAACGGAAACCGCGTCGCCAGAACGCAGTTCAGGGATATTTGGATTGGCGGGAGCCTCAACGGACTTCAATAAGTCGGTCATTTTCTTAATTTCCTTACCAGAATGAAATACTGCTTCACAGCAGCCGATTAGACACGAAGCGAGATTATATCACAATTTTTTAATATTCTAATTTTTTTCAAAACTATTTAATCGAAAACAATCGGCTTTCATGCTAAAATCATACGCTGAATTATTACACAGATTAGTTTTCAAGGATTTGTTTGGTTGAAAAATTCCAAATCATTTTATTTTACAATTATTGGCGTGCTCTTCGTGCTTTCTGGAATAATATTAATTTCCAGTTGGTTCGATTATTCTCTGGGGAAATCAATTACAGCCATTATTTCAAGAAGAGCCAGTCCCAATTGGCCAACTTACTTTCACATCATTGGATGGCTTATTCTGGGAATCGGTTTATTAATTATCTCAGAACGTGTATTTTCTTATCAATTCCATCGAATAATTATATTCATTGATTCAATTACAAAAAACAATAATAACAACTGGTTTGAACAAAAAATTGGCAACTTTATTGATCTGAAATCCACGCGAATTCTGAATTGGCCGCTTGTCTTCAATCGTTCTGATTGGTTCATTATCAGTTTCTTTGTAATGCTGGCATTTATGTTCCAGCTGGCCAGTTTAGGAAACGGGTTCCCAACAGTGATCCTGGGCGGGGACGCAGCCAATATCGCCAGCTTTGCGGCCGGGCGCGCATTCCCAAATTTATTCCTTGGCGATGCCATATTGGGGGACCTCCGAAATATTGGTTTATATGTAACAATCCATTTGCCAATCACAATCGGATTGGAAAAACTCTTGGGGAATTTTGGCCTTGCATACAGTATTCTCTTATTTCCTCACATATTTTTACAATACTTTTCATATTACTTGCTAGGACGGGTAATATTTAATAACCGTTATTGGGCATTATTATTTTCTCTGGTCATATCTTCTCCAATCACACTTTCTGGAGGTGAAATGTGGGGAGCGGTTGGGGACGGCATGCCCAGATTTACTTTTCAGGTACTTATTCCATTCATTCTGATTTTGCTCCTTTCCAGCTGGCGTGACAAACCTCAAAGATGGCCGTGGGTCATGATCCTGGCCGGACTAATGGCATTTATCCACCCAGTCAGCACCCCAACCTGGGCCTTTGCCTTATGGCTCGGGCTTTGGCCTTGCATGCCATCATTTTTTGACACTCGCCAAAAACTTAAAGAAATGCTAAAAAATGGGGTAATCCTGGCATTGGGGCTGCTTCCCTACGTCAGTATTTATCTCTATTATCACAAAAGCGGAGGATCCAACGCCAACTACGATCTGGTTTACTTCATCCTTAATAACTATTTTCCATATAATCTTCTGGATATTCCAGCTGCAGTTCAAGTGCTGCTCAGCTCTACAAGTCAATACGGACTTCTTTGGTATGGGTTAATTGGGTTGGTAATAACCTTCGTGTTCTTTCAACCCGAACGGGATCGAATAAAACAGATGTTAACCTGGGTGGCTGGAATTACGATTGTCTCGATCATAATTCCATTCGTGGAGCAAATTCTGGAAAGGGCATTAAGGATTATTCCTCTTCAAACTGAACTAATGCGTGGGATGAGGTATTTGGTGCCTTTTTTATTTATTTTCTGGTTTTATCCATTCGCCGAAATCACAAACAGGGCAGTAAAAAAATGGTTGGTTCACACCACCCTGATTGTTGGAACAATTCTGGCCGTTGGATGGCTGGTTGTAAATCCACCCTATCCGTTTACGGAAGTGCCACCAGTTTTGCAATGTTGGTCTCAAGGAAAATTAATCTGTCCAACACAAACTGAATACGCAGATGCCCTGATGTACATTCGAAATGACACGCCAGAAAATGCTAAATTCGTGGTGTTTCTTACTAATCGCTGGAGTGGTATCGAAGTTCGATATCTCGGTCTGCGGCCAATGGCTTATGCTTACAAAGACAGAGGGCAGCTTGCTTTTACCAACCTTGAAGCGTTGAAAACCTGGTTTTATTTTTTGAACCGAGAAAATGCAATCTTTAGTAATAAAAACTCACCGAAATTAGACGATAAACGTAAGCGGATGGTTGATTTTGCTCGGGATGCCGAAGCTAATTATATATTAACTGACTTTGCCTTTCCA
>CAZLJB010000033.1:0-14349 GCA_964559195.1 uncultured Anaerolinea sp.
GAATGAGAAAGGAATAAATGTTACCCTTGATCAGTTGGGGGAGCACACATCAACCGCCGAAGAAGCCAATCGGGCAGCGGATGGAATCGTTCAAGTTCTTGACGAAATACAAAAAGCTTCTGTGCGCTCGAATGTATCCATTAAGTTGACCCAGATTGGGATGGGACTGGATGACGATGTATGTCGAGCCAATCTATACCGCATTCTCGAAAAAGCAAAACAATACGGAAATTTTGTTCGCATAGATATCGAGGATACGCCGTATACGGATATAACAATCGGACTTTTTATGGAAATGCTCGATAAGGGTTTTGCGGTAACAAATGTTGGTATGGCAGTGCAATCCTATCTTTATCGGGCTGAAGCCGATGTTCGCAAACTCTGTGAGATGGGAACATCTTTTAGATTAGTAAAAGGCGCCTATATGGAATCTCCGGAAGTTGCTTTTCCAAATAAGGAAGATGTAGACGCGAATTATGATTCTCTGACTTCAATTCTAATTGATGCTTCGCTTCAACATCAAACTCAATTGAGTCTGGATGGCCGAATCCCTCCCATTCCTGCGATTGCATCACACGACGAAAAAAGGATTTCTTTTGCAAAAACGTATGCTGTAAAAGTCGGGCTTCCCAAAAACGCCTTGGAATTCCAGATGTTATATGGAATTCGGCGCGATTTGCAAGAAGCCTTGGTAAAAGAAGGATATCCGGTACGTATCTACGTTCCATTTGGGACACATTGGTATCCATACTTTATGCGCAGGTTGGCGGAACGCCCTGCCAATATCTGGTTCTTTGTCTCTAACTTCTTTCGTAAATAGTATCGATTCAAAAATAATCCAAAGAAAACACAAAGGTTTGTCCTTACCTTTGTGTTTTCTTTTTAACGAAACATAACCATCAGATCATTCTATTTTGCACCAGTCATTGTTCAATAAGCACCAATTTACTAAATTCGTTTTACAATAAATTCATGGAAAAAGATAATAAGCGACAGGATCTTGAAAAACACTTTCCACTCGCGCTTGTTACAGGCGCGGCTCACAGATTAGGAAGGTCATTTGCCGAGTGTCTTGCGAGGCAGGGTTTTGCGATTGCCCTCCACTATTTTAAATCTGGAGCAATAGTTGCAAATGTTGTAAATGAAATCCGAAAATATGGAGTACCTGTTTTTCCCATCCAGGCTGATTTGTGCGATCAAAACGCTATTCGAGATTTATTCATAGAAATTGACTCCCTGGTTAATAATCCAAAACTGGGGATTGACCCAATGCGAGTTTTAGTTAATTCTGCAGCCGTAATGGTTAAATCAGATGTAAAAACCCTGAAGGTTGAAGAATTTGACACTGTTATGGCTTTAAATTTCCGGGCTCCTTTTTTTTGTTCGCAAGAAGCTTTTTCTCGGATGACTAAAGGTGGGGTTATTGTAAATATTTCTGATATTGCCGCTGAAAAAACTTGGAAGGACTACGCTGTCTATACAGCTAGCAAGGCTGGCCTGGATACCATGACAAGGATGCTGGCCAAATCTTTTGCGCCAACGGTTCGGGTAAATGGAATTGCACCTGGACTGGTTCTTGCAGCAGCTGAAATAACTGCCACCGAATGGAGCAGGCTAATCAGCCGTTTGCCTCTTAACAGGGAAGCCTCTCTTGAAGAGCTTTGTAATGCACTGGAATTCCTGATAAAAAACGAGTATATTACTGGTCAGATAATAAAAGTGGATGGTGGTTATTCATTGATTTAGCCAGCGATGAGCAGAATTTTGCTCGATAAATTTACCCTTAGGAGAATTTCTTTGACCGAGAGCCCTATATTTCTTGCCGATAGATTGAAGTCGGAAGGTGACAAAACCATATCTTTTTTTACAGAACTAAATCCTGATCAATGGGATGCCAAGGTTTATACCGAAGGCGAAGTTTGGACAATCCGGAATGTACTATCTCATTATGTATCGGCTGAGAGAGGATTTCTGAAAATATTTTCTAATATTCGAGAAGGCGGTTCTGGTGCGCCCGATGATTTCGATATAGACCGCTACAACGCCAGTCAGCAAAAAAGGACTGGCAATCTTACGCCAGTTGAATTGCTGGAACAATTTAGGGATGTTCGTTCTCAGATGATCGAGTTAGTGAGATCATTTAGCAATGATGATCTTGAGAAACAAGGACGGCATCCATTTCTTGGAGAAACTAGACTTGCAGAAATGATAAAAATGGTTTATCGGCATAATCAAATTCACCTTCGAGATTTACGCAAATTAATTGGTTAGCTTACTAGATTTGCCCCAAGTTTAATAGGATTTATTAATTGCTGCAGTTTATTCAAATGAAAAATTGAAAAGGATTTATGTCTCGATTGCGTGATTTGATTTTATTAACTCGGCCGGTTCAACTAATATTCTGCATTCTTGCTTATTGGCTTGGACTTGGACTGGCGCATTATCTAGGGTCAACTATTCAGGTTGAGCCACAAATCCTAGCTGGGTGCATGGTGTTATTCGTATTTTCTGCATCAAACATGCTGACTGAATATTTTCGAAATGTTGGTCAACCTTTTAAAACGGATGAGACGAGCAAGCAAAGAGAAGAATTTCGATCCTTACTGCTTTTGACAAGCAGTAGTCTTCTCGTTATTGCCTCCCTTTTAATTTTCATTCTCATTAAAGATGGATATATGTATTTGGAAGTAACCATAATTCTGGTTATTTTTATAATATTGACATTATTAAGATCCATCCCGCCTTTTCGATTGGCGAACCGAGGATTGGCTGAACTTTCAGCATCCATCGAGCTTGCTTGTCTTTCTTCAGGTCTGGCGTTCTTATTTCAATATGGGAATTTCCACCGGGTCTTAACAATTTATACATTACCAATACTGTTTCTTGCCCTGGCTTATTTTTTGGTCGGCAATTTTACAACTTATTCGACCGATTTGAAATTTGGACGCCGCACAATGTTGATCAGTTTGACCTGGCAAAGAACGATAACCATACATAATTTGTTATTGGTTTTTTCATACCTTTTTTTTGCAGGCATACCATTTTTTGGTTTACCAATTGGGTTGGTTTGGCCAGCTTTTCTCACCTTGCCCCTGGCTATTTACCAGGTTTTTTCCATGCGAAACCTGGCAGATGGCGGGAAGCCAAATTGGCCAATCCTTAAAGCGAATGCGGCTGCAATATTTGGTTTGACAACTTATTTTGTCTCACTGACTTTCTGGTTACGATAAATAATTTAGGAAAAAATGCCTGAATTTTTGACATTGTTAGCCCCGGATGAAGCCCGCGCCCTAATTCTTAGTAATTTGGGTAAACCAAAACCTGTCGTTCAGCTTGTGAAAACTGGTAAAGCACTTGGCCGTATCACTGCTGCAGATATTCTTTCACCGCAATATTTGCCCGCTTTTACTCGTTCTACGGTGGATGGATTTGCTGTTCGGGCACGTGACACATTTGGCGCAAATGATACCCTTCCAGGTTACCTGTCAGTGATTGGGGAAGTTCCGATGGGATCTGCACCGGAAAAATCCATCGCTGTTGGTCAATGTATGTTGATTCATACCGGTGGGATGCTGCCAAAAGGCTCAAATGCTGTATTGATGCTTGAATACACACAGGTTGCCAGGCCGGGCGAAATCGAAATTCAGCGTGCGGTTGCAATTGGCGAAAATGTTATTCAGGTTGGCGAGGATGTTGTGGAAAATCAGCTCATCATTTCGCGAGGTATACATTTGCGACCGGCTGAGATTGGTGGATTAATGGCGCTTGGAATTCAAAATATTAGGGTTGCCAGGAAGATTAAAGTCGGACTTATCTCGAGCGGTGATGAAATCATTCCACCAGGTTATGTAGATCAACCTGGGAAAGTGCGGGATGTTAATTCTTATACCCTGGCTGCTCTTGTCAGTCAGGCCGGCGGAAGTCCCATATTTTATGGGATTGTTCCCGATCGATTCGATTTGTTAAGAGCCACAGCGGCCAGGGCATTAAAGGAATGTGAAATTGTGGTGATTACAGCCGGGTCGTCTGCCAGCATCCGGGACATGACAGCGGATGTGCTCGATTCGTTAGGAAAACCAGGTGTGCTCGTACACGGAATCAATACTCGCCCGGGCAAACCGACAATACTCGGGGTATGTGAAGGGAAAGCAGTTATTGGGTTGCCAGGCAACCCAGTGAGCGCCCTTGTGAATGGGTATTTATTTTTAGTACCGCTGATTGAAAATCGGCTGGGACGCGAAAACAGAAAACTTGCACCATCCGTCAGAGCGAGACTTAATATTAATGTGCCATCTCAAGCCGGGCGGGAGGATTGGCAACCTGTCAGGCTGATTGCGGATGGTAGTGATTGGTTGGCTGAGCCAGTATTTGGTAAATCGAACTTGATTTTTACACTTGTTGCGTCTAACGGTTTGATCAAGATTCACCCGGATGCGAATGGTGTCAGTGCAGGAGAATGGGTAGATGTGTACTTGATGGAATAAGCAAGTAGCAAGGAACCCTTTTTAATTCGCACAAAATTTTAAGGAAAAAGTAAAAAGCTAATGTCAGTATATTTGCATGATATCCCCCTTTCGGAAGCTAAAGCCCAATTTACCAATGCGCTGCAAAATTTGGATTTATGGAAGGTCTTGTCAAGTGAAAGGATCTTGCTTGATGAAAATGCGATTGGGAGAATACTGGCAGAACCAGTTTGGGCTTTAAAATCATCCCCGCATTATCATGCCAGCGCCATGGATGGTTTTGCTGTTCGCGCACATGCAACAACCGGGGCGTTACCAGCATCCCCAGTGTCGCTCTCCATCGGTGAACAGGCAAAATATGTAGATACTGGTGATCCAATGCCCGATTGGGCAAATGCTGTCATTCCAATTGAAAATATTGAAGCGACAGATCGTCAGGGCAATCGATCGGATGATATTCGGAAACCAGAATTGATCAGGATTCGAAGCTCAGTGGCCCCATGGAGCCATGTACGTCCGATGGGTGAAGATATTATTGCCACGCAGCTTGTCCTTCCCGCTGGTCATATCCTGTGCCCGTATGATCTGGGTGCCATCGCAGCTTCTGGACACGCCCAAGTATCTGTGACGAAACGCCCGCGTGTTGGAATTCTGCCAACGGGAACTGAGCTCGTGCCGATTGGGACTGAATTGAATCCTGGAGATATTCTCGAATACAATTCACTTGTTATCGCTGGGCAAATTAAGGCAATGGGCGCTGAACCGGTTCGTTTCCCGATTACGATTGATGATTTCGAGAAAATCTACCAAAGCGTAATGCTGGCAGCTAAAAGCTGTGACCTGGTAATATTAAATGCGGGTTCTTCTGCTGGAAGTGAGGATTATTCTTCTCGAATTGTTGAAAAGAGTGGAAAATTATTGGTACACGGCGTGGCTGTTCGCCCTGGGCATCCGGTAATATTGGGTTTGATCACTAACTTTGAAGATTCTAATACCCGGAAAGTTGTTCCCATTATCGGTGTCCCTGGTTATCCTGTATCAGCTGCATTAACTGTAGATATCTTCGTCGAACCGATTATAGCCAGATGGCTGGGCCGGAAGCCACTTGAGCTGCCGGTTGCAGAAGCATTGATCACGAGGAAAACAGTTTCCCCGCCTGGGGATGATGATTTTCTTCGGGTAGTGGTTGGCAAGGTTGGCGAAAGGGTATTGGCCGCCCCGATTTCAAGAGGGGCTGGTGTTATTACATCATTGGTTAGAGCAGATGGTTTTGTTGTTATTCCGAGAGGAGTACAAGGTCTTGAGGCGGGCGATTCTGTTATAGTACGAATGTTGCGGTCGCAGGAAGAAATTGAACAAACAATTTTTTGCATTGGTTCGCATGATGTAATTTTGGATATAATGTCACAATTTTTATCCCAAAAAGATCGCCGTCTGGTATCTGCGAATGTTGGATCACAGGGCGGGCTGGTTGCTTTAAAGAGGGGGGAAGCTCATTTAGCAGGTTCGCATTTACTTGATCCGGATAGCGGAGAATATAATGTTCGTTACATCAATGAGTATTTAACAGGTGTTTCTCTAAAAATATTAGGATTCGTTCATCGCGAACAGGGACTAATTATTCGATCTGGAAACCCTAAAAAGATAAAATCACTTGATGATCTTAATTCTGGTCGAGTATCATTTATCAATCGACAGCGTGGTGCAGGTACCCGAGTTTTGCTAGATTATCACCTGAATTTATTGGGGATAGACTCTTCTAGTATAAATGGTTACGATGATGAGGAGTATACGCATTTGGCTGTGGCTGCTGCAGTCGCATCTGGTCGAGCAGATTGTGGTATGGGTATTCCGGCAGCTGCGCAGGCTCTTGATTTGGGTTTTGTCCCACTATTTAATGAACGTTATGATTTGATTATTCCGAAAATATATTCAGATTCCGAGCTTTTAACCCCGCTTTTATCATTACTAAGTTCAAATGAATTTAAAAAAGCCATTAATAAATTGCCAGGTTATGACACTGGTATTATGGGTAAATTAATAATGGAGGTTTAAGATGTTTAATGCATTAGTAATTGATGATAACAGGGCGACGGCAGATTCGATTGTCAGCGTTTTAACTGTTTTGGGAATCCGAGCCAGGGCTGCTTATGGTCCTGGCCCAGGAATGACAATTTTGAATAGTGAAATACCGGATCTGATCTTTCTCGATATCAATATGCCTGGTGTGAGTGGTTATGAAATATTAAGTTACGTGGGTCGTGAACCAAGATTATCAAAGGTTCCTGTTTTTGTGTGTACTTCTGATGATCAGCCTCAAACGCGCCAGGATGCTATCAGTGCCGGTGCGACAGCTTTTCTGTTAAAACCTGTCACCGTGGATGTACTTGAAAATGCTTTAATTAAGATTGGTTTTCTTTAGATTGCCAAGATAATTTTTGAATAGTTTGATTAATGCGACGGAATTTTTTTTCTGCAGGTAAAAAAGTACATCCTGTTTCTTGAAAAGGTGATATCAGTTGTTTGATCCAATAGTGCCAGTTGAAATGACAAATGTAAAGACGATTATAATAAAATGCAGGAGATTAAATTAATGGCAATTACCTCTGGATGTTCAGCCCCTGACTTTGATTTGGTTGATGACGCTGGTATTACACGCCGGCTTTCTGATTATCGTGGGCAAAGTGTTGTGTTATATTTTTATCCGAAGGATGATACCCCTGGGTGTACTACTGAAGCTTGCAACTTTCGCGATGATTACTCAGCTTATGTGGAAGCTGGGATTACTATTCTTGGAGTCAGTCCGGATTCTCCAAAGGCGCATTCAAAATTTAAAACTAAGTTTCAATTGCCTTTTCCACTACTCGCTGACGAAGAGCATATTGTCAGTAATTTGTACGGTGTTTGGGGACAGAAAAAATTTATGGGACGTGATTATTTGGGAGTTTTTCGCACAACGTTTCTAATAACTCCAGATGGGAAAATTAGAAAAGTATTTGAAAATGTAAAACCATCGGACCATAGTGCAGAAGTATTAGCAGTTTTAAAGGATTAATAGTGTTTGCATGAACAAACCGAATATTATGTGGGCACGGTTGGCCACATTTGGGGCTTTGTTTTCGTTCTTTGGTATTTGTATTTATGCCAGCTTTTTTTTGAATCCATGGATATCCGGATTAATTGCGGGTATCATGGCAGTATTAATTACTATTGCACTGAATTACTGGTCAAGTTTTTATTACCGAAATAAAATAGGAATTGACTCATCATCTAATTCTGGGACGAATAATTTAGAAGTAAATGCTGTTAGCTTGACTGCTTTCAAATCCCTGCGGAATTTATTACAGATTCATACCGAAAAAGAAATTCTAGAAATTCTGCTTTTATCTGGCATGGATGTTTTAGAGAGTGAAGGCGCCTCCTTTATTCCATACGATGAATGGGGGCAGTCATTACCCTCATTAACGCATGGTCAGGTGCCTGGTTCTGTGCTACAAACCTGGACTGAACACTTAACTTCACCAGAAACAAGGCAAATATGTAAAAATTGTAAAGCTTTTCATGGAAATTCCGATTGTGTATTGATATCATCAAAAAATATTCCTCAAAAAAACGTCCGTTGTTTTCCTTTTAAGAGTGGTGGGCGCGAAGTTGGCGTGCTCAACTATTATTTTACCCAGGAGATAATGGAGAACAATGAGGTAAACAGGATATTTTTTGACATTATTGATGCAGCTGGTATAGCCCTTGAAAATTTGCACAGCAAGGATCAGGAATTGGCGGCTTTGCTTTATCTTCAAACCATAAATTCTCCTAAATCGGATTTATCAATTTTATTAAATAGCCTGTTGGAAAACATCCAGAGGGCGCTTGATGTGGATTTTGTCTTCCTCTATTTGCCAGATAGTATTCCAGGGCGATTTAAGTCATCTCACCAGTTTTTTTCACGAACTCGCGGAACAGAAAATCAAGAAACTCCAATTCCTTCCAGGGCTTTTCTTGAGGGTATTTGGAAGAGCGTTCTCGTTTCTGGTCACAGTCTTTCCCTGGAAAATGTTATCATGAGTAAAAATGAACGGTGGAAGACGTTGCTTGCGGTTCCATTAGTCTGGCTTGGGGATGAACCAGAAGGTGTTTTGGTTTTGGGGTCTAATAACACCCAAGCATTTACTCAGCGTCACCAAGCATTACTTGAAACCCTGGCAGGACAGGCGGCATTGCTAATTCAAAACGCAAGATTAATGATGCAAGTGGAATATCAGGCAGTGGTAGACGAACGTTCCAGGCTTGCCCGTGAAATTCATGATGGTTTAGCCCAAACGCTTGCTTTTTTGAAGATCCAAGCCGCTCAAATGCAGAACTTTTTAGCGCGCGGGGAAACCGATAAGTTAAACAATACTTTACAAGCCAATTATCGGACCCTATCTGACGCTTATATTGATGCCAGACAAGCAATCGATGATTTGCGTCGTGTTCCGACATCAAATTTGCGGGATTGGATCGGGCAGGTTGCTTCAGACTTTGGGCAATCAACCAATCTAAAGGTGAATGTATCAATAGCTGAGTTTATCAAGGAGTATCCGGCTAACATCCAGGCTCAACTCATTCGTATCGTCCAAGAAGCGCTTAGCAATATTCGAAAGCATGCTGAAGCGAGCTCGGTGAATATTCTTGGATTTCATGACGGCGATTCGTATGTATTGGAAATTCGAGATAATGGGCAAGGATTTAACCCTGATGCCTGGAAAGTTGATGAAGGCTCCCATTATGGGTTGCGTGGTATGCGTGAAAGATCAGAAAGCATCGGAGCTGATTTCCAGATTATTAGCCAACCTGGTAAGGGCGCCAGTGTTTCCTTGCGTGTGCCAGTTTCAGTAAAGGAGATATTATGAACCGGGTCCGCCTCGTAGTTGTAGACGATCATACGCTCTTTCGCAGAGGTTTGGTAAGTTTGTTGGATGAGATGCCAGAATTTTTAATAGTTGGTGAAGCATCCAATGGTCAGGACGCGCTATCAGTAATTGAAAATTCAAGACCAGATATCGTACTGCTTGATATTAATATGCCCATTCTCGATGGGCTTCAGGCCCTAGGTGCAATTCGAAAAGCATGGCCAGATCAAAAAGTATTAATGTTGACCATTTCGCAAAACGAAGATGATTTGATTGGGGCTATTGTTTCTGGCGCAAATGGATATTTGTTAAAAAACACTGAACCAGAAACCTTGCGCGCCACCCTGTTGCAGGTTTCTTTAGGAAATTCGGTTTTATCGCCAGAAATCACCGCTAAAGTTTTACAGGCAGTCCGCCGGTCTCAGGCTGATCGAAACCGTGGCCTACTCAGTGATCGAGAAATCGACGTACTAAAGTGCCTTGCGCGTGGTCAAACAACAGCTCAAATTGCCGGTATACTTTTTATTTCTGAAAATACTGTAAAAACACACATCCGACATATTTTGGAAAAAATGGAAGTAAATAATCGTGCTGAAGCGGTTGCCAGGGCTGCCCAAATGGAATTATTGTAAAGAGTGACATTTTTAAATATAGGTTGAATAAACAGAACAAATTAAAAAGCGGGTGATTCCAAAATCACCCGCTTTTTAATTTGAAATCCCCCATACTTCACGGAGTTGTCGATGACAAAAGATAAAAATCTTGGTAAATTAATCAAGTTATATTCTGAATTATTGTGAGATCATATTTATGGCTGAAGTTCATGACCAACCCAGGCGAGTCTTAATTGTTTCAGCAAACCCTCTGTTTCGCGAGGGTTTGGTGAAACTGTATGCTGGGCGATGGGGTGGAAAAGCATCCATAGTTGGTCTGCCGACGACCATGGCAGAAGCATTATTGGCGCTGGAAACCACCATGCTGGATTTGGTGATAGTTGATTATGACGACAAAACAATAAATCAGAGTGAATTCATGAATCGATTTGTTACTGGAAAAACTCCAATGCAAGTAATGCTCGTCTCCTTGCAAGAATCAGGTCAGGTGGTGGTATATGACCGGCGCACGTTAACTTCTGCGCAGGCCGAGAGTTGGTTAAACGATCCGTGGAGTGAATAGTAAACTTTATATTCAAGGAGAATGCTGATGCAGAATACCCGACATTTCGTGATCATAGCTGTATTTGTAGTCGTGGTGTCAATACTTTCATATCTTGCTTTAAATGCTGTTGGGCTCATGCCTGTGGAGGCCAGCGCCCAGTCTGTACCAATAGACTGGTTGTTTGACCTGGAAATCAAGCTGATTTGTTTTTTCTTTGCTTTAATTATGGTTCCATTGGTTTACAGCCTGGTTGTATTTCGGAGAAAAGATGGCGATGAAAGTGACGCGGTACATGTCGAGGGCAATACCGCTCTAGAGCTTACCTGGACAGCCATTCCGTTAGTTATTGTGATTGCTTTGGGGATTATTGGGGCAGACAATTTGCGCCAGGTTCGGGTGATAGATCCACAAGCCCTGGAAATTAAGGTCGTTGCTTTTCAGTGGGGTTGGCGTTTTGAATATCCTCAAGGTTTTTCTTCCAACAAGCTTTATTTGCCAGAAAACAGACAAGTTGTTTTGAAAATGCAGAGTCAGGATGTTTTACATTCATTTTGGGTCCCAGAATTTCGGGTAAAACAAGATGTTGTACCTGGACGAATTGAAGATTACCGGATTACACCAACCAGAATTGGCGAGTATAAAGTCAGGTGTGCAGAAATTTGCGGTGCTTCCCATTCTTACATGGAGGCTCCTGTGATTGTTGTAAGCCAGTCAAATTATGATACCTGGTTGACAGATCAGGCGGCAGTTGCGCAAGCCGCGGCCGCGGCCTCAGCTGGTAAACCGGATGCAACCCGAGGTGAAAAATTGTATCAGGAGAGTGGTTGCAAGGCTTGCCATTCACTTGATGGTGCAAAAGGTGTAGGGCCAACCTGGAAAGGATTATATCTAGCTCAGGTTAAATTAGCAGACGGATCATCGGTGATTGCTGACGATAATTATATTATTGAGTCAATAAAGCAACCTGGTGCAAAAACAGTAGAAGGTTTTCCGGCAAATGCCATGCCGAGTTTTGGATATTTGACCGATGGTCAGGTTGCTGACCTGGCCGAATTCATTAAAACATTGAAATAGGAGTAATTGAATGAGAAAAAGCTCCTCGCGAGGACTTGGCGCAGTATTATTATTTTTTGTAGTTGGTTTGATTGCAGGAGCCTTAATTGGGGTTCTATTGCATACACTGACAACTGGAAAGTTCGAATCCGGATACTTGTTGGATTTGCCAACCTGGCTATTGGGATTACTGGTAGCAGTGGTCGGGTTGCTTTATGGAATGATCGGGTATACAGGTGTTGTTCGTGGGCTTTTGTGGCAGGTTGGTGGAACCGTAGCAGGAGCATTATTTGTAACCTTGATCAGATTTTTACTCGGATTGAAAGCATTTGATCTGACAACATTTGGGTTCACTGAACCTGCTTGGGTTTTTGGGGCAATCGCAGGTGCGCTTGCCTTCCTGGCTGGCGTTGGTGCGTTGACGGATTGGTTCAAATGGGCCCAAGGGATAAAAACTTCAGATCATCATTCTGATCAGGAGGGCTGGCAAAAATATTTTGGTGTTTCACTTGATCACAAAGTGATTGGTATCCAATATACGTTTACTTCTTTGTTTCTATTGAGCGTTGGTGGTTCATTTGCCTTAATTTTTAGAACCGAACTGGCTAAGTCGGGTTTGGAGTTTCTGACACTTCAGCTTTATAACACTTTAATGAGCCTGCACGGGATGGTCATGATTGTGTCAATATTACTGGGTGTGGCAGGGGTGATCAATTACCTGGTCCCAATGATGATAGGCGCCCAGGACATGGCTTTTCCGCGTTTGAATGCCTTCTCATTTTGGATAACCATTCCCGCAGCGGTTTTATTGTTATCAAGCCTTGCACTGGGTGGAGTGGATACAGGCTGGACCGGTTATCCGCCCCTGTCTGTTCGTGCTCCATTGGGAATGTCAATGTTTTTTATTGGGATCTGGGTGGCAGGCTGGTCATCCATATTGGGAGCATTGAATTTAATAGTGACTGTTTTAAGGATGCGGGCGCGAGGCATGGTGGCTTTTCGTATGCCGATCTTTGTCTGGGCAGCCACTGCAACTTCAATTATCTCTCTAACAGCAACTCAAATGATTGGGTTGGCTTTTCAATTGGTATTATTTCAACGAATAATGGGTATGCCTTTCTTTGATACAGCTAAAGGTGGCAACCCCATACTTTTCCAACATTTATTTTGGTTTTATTCACACCCAGTTGTTTATGTGTTTGTTTTACCCGGTCTTGGCGTAATCAGTGAGTTGTTGCCTGTATTCGTCAGAAAACCATTGTTTGGCTATAAATGGGTGGCGATGTCTTCACTTGGCATTGCACTTGTCGGGTTCCTGGTTTGGGCGCACCATATGTTTGCTTCGGGCATGAATGAATATCTGCGCGTTCCGTTCATGTATAGTACTTTATTGGTGGCTGTCCCAACTGGAGTCAAGTTTTTTTCCTGGGTAGCAACCCTTTGGCAAGGAAAATTATCGCGCAATATCCCGACCCCGATGCTTTTTGTACTAGGTGGGATAGTTGTATTTTTACTGGGAGGTTTGACCGGACCTCCGAACGCTACTGTATCGACGGATTTACATTTGACTGACACATATTTTATCGTTGGCCATTTCCACGATACTATGTTTGGCGGATACATTTATCCGTTCTTTGCTGCAATATATTATTGGTTTCCGAAAGCAACAGGAAAGCGTTTGAATGAAAAGTTAGGAAAATGGCATTTCTGGTTGATGACACCAAGTTTTCTGGTATTGACTTTATTTATGATGCGCATTGGCTTACTTGGAATGCGCCGTCGTATTGGTGATTATGACCCTGCTTTGGGATTTGATCCCTGGCATCTGGCAATGACGATTGCTGCATTTGGGATCGCGTTGGCTGTGCTCGTATTCTTTTATAATATTTATATTACACTCAAATCAGGCGATAACGTACCAGGAAATATTTGGAATTCACGTTCTCCGGAGTGGCAAGTACCTTCCCCAATGCCTGCGCATAATTATGACCGAGAAATTGAGATTGTGGGTGAGCCCTATGATTACGGTCTGCCTGGTTCCGTCTACGTCAAAATCCACTCGGAGGAATAGCCGTGTCACATCAAAATCATTCCGGTTCTTTGCGTCAAGGTTTGGTAGTATTTATTTTCCTGGCCTTCCTTACATTTGTTGAATTTTTTATCGCAATTTCCAGTCAGTCATTGCTTTTGTTAACTATTGTTGGTTTGATCAAAGCCGGGCTTGTGCTGTATTACTATATGCATATTTACAAGGTTGGCGAAAGTGATGTGGAAGTTGATCGGCACTCTTACCAATGGAAATTAACAACCAATCGTTTGGGATTATGGTTGTTCATCCTTTCGGACGCATTTTTGTTCGCGGGCTTGTTTGTTACCCGCTTTAATTTGCTGGGTCTTATCCGACCGGACTTGAACCAATATCTTGGTTTACTTGTGACAGGTGTATTGTTGGTTTCGAGTTTCTTTATGAATCGAGCTGAAACACAGATGAGCCATGGTGATCAAAAGGGTTTTTTGATCAGCACCGCTATTACAATGCTGTTGGGGATAGGCTTCCTGGCTGGTGTGGTTGGTGTGGAGTGGAGAAATGCTCCTTTCAGCGCTGCTGACAGCGCTGCCAGTGCGGTCTTTTTCATGATGACAGGGATGCATGCTTTCCATGTTCTCACCGGGGTGATCTTTCTGGGTATCATTCTTAATAATGGCCGCCGTGGAATGTATTCCTCAGAAAATCATTGGGCAGTTGAAGCTGCCACTGTTTATTGGCATTTCTTAGTAATCGG
>CAZLJB010000034.1:0-13979 GCA_964559195.1 uncultured Anaerolinea sp.
CCGCGATAATCCGGCTTGAACACGATGTAACCCGCCTTAGCCAACGGAGCGACAATCCTGGCATAACTCTGGTCGGTCGAATACTCGTCAGGAGGAATGTAGCCGTGATTAAGCAAAATGACTGGCCAGCCTGCCGTTGGTTTGGCGCCAGTGGGAACAGTGAGAAGGCCAAACAGTTTCAGTCCGTCTGAGTAATATGAGACGATAAAGCGATTGTAGCCCTGCCCTGCCGCAAGGTTACTCTCTATCACCAGCTCACTTCCAGGATAGGTTTTCGCACGCATGCTCCTGATCGCAAGCGGTGATGAATCTGGTGTCGCGGTTAGCGCTGACGCGGTCGGTCTTGCTGCCAGTTCAGGTCTAATTATGGTGGTTGCAGTGCTATCGATTATTGGGGGTGTGATGGTGGAGCCATTAATTTGTGAGGTTGACAGGGTCGCTGATGGAACTATAACCGAGGCTGGCTGAAGAGACAGCTGGCAGCCTGTTACCACGATCAGATTTAAGATTGTGACAAGGATTGCTAACCGGCGAACCATGCTGCGCCTCCCGTAAATAAAGAGTCTGGTTTCGCAAATGGCATAGTTTCTCCCTCGTCACTTCGCAACCCCAGGTCAGTCCCAAAAAAGGATAGCGAGTCATGCCAATAATTCCATAAAAAATTAGGGGCTCTCTTTCAGGGATTATATCTTATGGTATTAATCGAAAAGCAAAAATATCAAGGCATTCGAATTTGATTGGCGATGGCCAATATTTGAGTAGCCATTTTTATCTCAATTTTGATGCAATTGCCCAGGTTGAGCAGGTTATTTCTGGTATGCTGGCAGTTGTGAGCAGTATAATAAAAGAAACTCGATTATTTCAGGAGAGATGCGTATGCGAAGAGGTTTTGGGTTTTTGATCGGGATATTCGTCGGTTGGTTGGTGGGTTCAAGCCTGGCGCTGTTGTTGGCGCCGGCCTCAGGTGAGAAGCTGCGTGGTGAACTGCGTGCTCGATCGTCTGGTTTTACAAATGAAATCAAATCAGCAGCCGATGCACGCCGGAAAGAATTGGAAGGCCAGTTGGCAGCTATGCGCGCACCGCGTTTGACCGGGCACTCTGATTGATCATTTGTCTGGCAATGGAAGACGGCTGGTATTCCACCGTTTTTGATATTTATGGCCCTCAGGCAGACAAAAAGCGGCTATACATTCTGGATGTGTGTGTATTATAATCTATGCTTATCCTTGGGCCGTGAGTAAAACATTCTAAGCCTACCAGGCACATTCCGGAGAGCGCCTGCCAGTTTTTCTATGCGGCTGGTTCCTCCGGCTAATTATCTAATCCGATAGTGTTGGTTCACTTACAAAAAGAAAAATATAGAATGACAGAATGGGTTGGCAAGACGATCGGCAAGGTTAGAATTGAAAAATTTATTGCGCGTGGTGGCATGGCGGAGGTGTATCTCGGCACCCATCTGGCGTTGGATCGCAAGGTGGCAGTTAAGGTCATGCACAGTTTTGTGGAGGATGACCCTGAACTGCACCAGCGTTTTCAGCGTGAGGCGCGGGTTGTGGCTGGAATGCGCCACCCCAACATCGTCCAGTTGTATGATTTTGATACGGCAGATGATCACCCGTACATTGTCATGGAGTTTTTAAAAGGGCCAACCCTGGCAGATTATTTGCATGATCTGATCGGACGGAATGAACGCCTGTCCCTGCCACAAATTTCGAGACTGTTGGATGCGCTTGCATCAGCCCTGGATTATGCGCATGGGTTGGGGGTTATCCATCGTGATATCAAACCGGGCAATGTGATTTTGCACGACCCTGCCGCGGTAGATTCACTGGAACCCAGCTCGATCCAAAAATTGAATCCCATCATCACCGACTTTGGCCTGGTTCGGATGGCAGAATCTGATCACCATACTGCTACCGGAACTGTCAGTGGTACGCCTGCCTACATGTCTCCAGAGCAAGCGCGTGGCGAAGGGATCGACAAACGTACCGATGTGTATTCGCTTGGCGTGGTTTTATATGAATTGCTGTCCGGACGGGTGCCATTTGTGGCAGATACCAGTATCGCTGTGATCGTCAAGCTTATTACCGAGCCGCCACCTCCGATTGATGGCCTGGATGCGCGCTTGCAGGCTATTATTACACGCGTACTTGCCAAAGATCCAAACCAACGCTATCAAACTTCCGGCGAAATGGCATCTGACTTTCGGAATGCGATCAATTTGAGCGGATCCGACAAAACCATGGCGCCTCACCCCAAACCAGCCGCCATCCCCGCCACAACAGTAAACATATCCAAACCCAAACGCGCCCGCAACCCACTCCTGGTTGGGGTATTGGTTTCTGCCTGCGCATGCTTTGCGTTTCTGGTCTTGGGCTCGGTGGGATTTCTCTCTTTTGGGTCCATCTTTCCACGCCTGAATTTTTCAAAGAACCCTTCCAGCTCGTCAGTACCTTATGGAGCGCCAGGTGCGGGAGATGCTTCGCTGGGCGTGTTGCGGTTTCAGGACGGAACAGCGCTGCTGGATAAAGTTACGATTAATGCCAGTCTAGCTGCCCCGGCCAGCAAGACTCATTATGAAGCCTGGTTGGTCAGTGATAGCGGTGAAAAACGCCGCAGCCTGGGTGGATTAAAGGTTGATTCGACTGGTAAATACTCTTTGGCATTTGTGGATCCCCAAAGTCACAATCTACTGGATGGGTTCAACCGCTTGGAAATTTCGATTGAGCACGATCCGGATGACAGCCCAAATCCATCCGGACAGGTGGCCTATTCATCCGGAGTTCCGACCGGTTCGTTGATGCATATTCGCCACTTGCTGGTTGGTATTGCCGAAACACCGGATGGTGGTGGAATGGTGGTAGGTCTACTCAAAGATTCCAGCCTCATTAAGGAATCTGCTGCCCAGATGTTGAAGGCCTTTGAAGCTGGCGAAACCCAGAATGTGCGCAGCAATGCTGAGAAAATAATCAATATTATTGTGGGCAGCCAGGACAAGAACCTGTATAAAGATTGGGATGGCAATGGCATCCTGGAAGATCCCGGTGACCATTATGGGCTTTTGCTGAATGGTGATCAGGCGGGTTATATTGGTGGTTCGATTGATCATGCCAAACTGGCAGGGGAAGCCCCGGATGCCACCGCAGCCATTTTGATGCACTCCGGGCATGTGACCGTATGTGCACAAAATGTCGAGACCTGGTCCACCCAGTTGAGAGACATTTCCGAGCGTATTGCCCAACCTGCTGATCCTAACCTGGAGGCAGATCTTCGTTCGGCAGTGACTCTGGCGAATCAGATGGTAACAGGTGTTGATGTAAATGGTGACGAAAAAATTGACCCCATTGTAGGTGAGGGTGGTGCAAAAACTGCTTTTGAGCATGCGGAATATATGTCCGATATGCCCATTCTGGCAGGCAAGGATCAGCTTCCACCTGCGGGACATTAGACGTTGTTGTAATATTCAAGGCGTGGGTAACGAACCTGTTCAGAATATCGACAGGTTCGTTGTTTTTATTTTGTGTCCATCCGAACATTAATAATGATCGAAGTTCTCTTGCGAGAGTACCCTGACAAGAATTTTATATCTCTTGTAGAAAAACTTGACCGTTGAATTATTGAACGATTTTTTCAAACATTGTCTGATAAGTTGGTAAGTTTTTATGGTAATATCCTAATGTTATTTTCATAATGGAGGAATTATTTATGAGCAAATGGTTTGCTGTTCTGGTGCTTTTGGTGGCCTTGCTGCTGCCTGCACATGCAATGGCTCAGAACGCCATCGGATTTGATAGCCTGGACGTAAGTGTCTGGCCCGAATATGATACCCCCACCGTTCTGGTGATTTATAAAATTTCGTTAACCGCAGATACCACTTTTCCTGCCGAAATAAATTTAAAAATTCCGGCCAATGTCGAAAAAATGTCTGCTGTGGCAATCGGGACGACGGCGGATGGTGTTTCTGATACGGGTGTTGAATACAAATTTACACCAGGTACTGATTTTTCACAATTATCCCTTAAAGCCCAGGCCCGTTTTATCCAGGTGGAATATTATGATCCAGGCCTGAATAAAACCGGCAGCCAGCACCAGTATAAGTTTGATTGGCAATCCAATTTCGGCATCAATAATTTTCGATTTGAATTTCGGCAGCCATTACAATCATCCAAGGTCAGTGTTGTGCCTGCCCTGACTCCCACCATTCTTGATGCTGATGGGTTTCAGTTCAGTGAATATAAACAGACTGACGTTAAGGTGGGTCAAAAAATTGAATTCAACATTAATTACGAACGCAGCACTGATTCCCCAAGTACGTCCTTTCTAAAAGTCCAATCCAGTACACCACTTGACCAAACTTTGCCTGGCCAATCAAACTGGACGATTTACCTGCCTTGGGTTTTGGGCGGGTTGGGATTGGCCTTATTGTTTGTTGCGGGCTGGGTTTATTGGACATCCGGCCGCACCAACCGTGCTGCAGCCGCCTCTCGCAAACGTCATGCTGCTCGTGGAGAAACTATTTCTTCGGATTCTGATGGGCAGCAGGTGCATTGCTCTCAATGTGGCAAGCGCACCCAACCAGGTGACCGGTTCTGCCGGGCCTGCGGCGCGCGCATCCGGCGGGTTGAGTAACCCACACCCGGAAAACTTAACAATCCCCATCCTTATTTCAGAATGGTTTAAATAAACGAGGTTTCCCGTTGCGCAATTTATTAATAAAAAACACGCCCTTTTCATAAGGGCGTGTTTTTATGCACGGATCGAATTATTTTACCTGATTATTTTTCGGGTGCGCCGGCATCAATCCATTGCTTGAATAATGCCATTTCATCCGCGCTCAGGTTGGCGGGATGCGCCTTGCTCTGGACTTCGATCAGTTTACTGCCGGCAGCATCTCCGGCTTTGATCACGAGACCTTCACTGCCGCCTTTCATCAGGCTGGCAAAGCTGGACAGATCCAGACCCTTTGGCGCAGCAGTGCCCTTGTGGCAGATGGCGCACTTGGTGGTCAGGATACTGGCGATATTGGCGTCATAGGTTGGGCTGCCTGTAACAGCGGCTGCGCTCGGAGCTGCCTGGGCGGCACCAGTTGCGCCGGCATCAATCCACTGTTTGAAAAGCGTCAGCTCATCAGCGCTCAGGTTGGCGGGGTGGGCTTTGCTCTGAACTTCGATCAGCTTGCTGCCGGCCGAATCTCCGGCTTTGATAACCGGGCCATCACTGCCACCCTTCATCAGGTTATCGTAACTGGTCAGGTCAAGTCCCTTTGGTGCGGCAGCGCCCTTATGACACATCGTGCATTTTGCATTCAGCATGCTGGCGATATTGGTTTCATAGCCCTGGCTGGTAGCACCGGATGCCGCCGGGGCGCTTGTGGGTGCCGGAGTGGGTGGAGCAAGCGGGGCAGGTGCACCCGCATCGATCCACTGTTTCATCAACGCCATTTCATCGGCGCTAAAGTTGGCAAAGTGTTGGGTGCTTTGCTTGATAAGCAGCAGGCTGGTGGTGGAGTTGTTAGGGATAATAACCGCTCCATCCTTGCCGCCTTTCATGAGACCCTCGTAGCTGCTCAAATCAAGGCCGGCAGTCAGGGCTGTGGTATTGTGGCAAGTTGCGCACTTCCCAAATAAGGGCAAAATGTTTTTCGTAAAGTCCGGCGTTTCACCCTTGGCAGGTGTAGGCGCTGGGATGGGTGTGGGCATGGGTGTGGGCAGCTGCGCCTGGATGATTTCACGCAGTTTAGGTGCATTGAACCCGGCAAACTTAAAGGTTTGGCCGTGGCAGGCACTGTTTGAACAGAAGGAGGTGTTTGTTGTCGCGCCGGCGTCCTTGGTGTTATGGCAGGTGGAACAGCTTGCATCAAAGACTTTGTTGTGCATGCTGATCCAGTTGGGACTGCGGTGCGAGGTTGGTTCCGGACCGCGACTGATTTCAATTTTGGTTACATAATCCTGCTGGCTTGAAACCACTGGGATCGAATGGCACAAGTTGCATTCCATGCGGATGGCATTCTGATTGGCATCCAGATGTTTGCCATCATGGCAGCGGAAGCATCCCGGGCTCTGGATATGCCCAACATTATTGGGATGGGTATCCCAATTAATTTTCTGATCAATGAAGACAGAATCTGCATAAATTGTTTGCAGGTTCGCAACCGCGTCTGTAATTTTGGACTGGTTGGCAGCATAAAAATCTGGATAATTGGCTTTGTAAAAGGCATCCACTCCGGCAATTCCAGCCTGAGCTTCGGCCTGGGTGGTGTAATTTCCGCGCAGGATTTCGACAGCTTTTTTTCGGATATCCGGGATGGTTGGGGAAATCTTCCCAAGACTGAGCTCCAGATCAACAGAATCTTCTGGGGCATAGATGCGATGGGTGATGCGGTTGTGGCAGGTAATACAATCCACTCGTTTTAGCTTGTTTGGATCAATAGTGGCAGGATCAAGTCCAGATTGGACGTCCACATATTTTGTAACTGTTCCATCGTCATTTGTCACCTGGACATAAGGTATGGTCTGTTCAAGTGGGTCGGTGGAATAATAAGAGACGTTGTTCATGATATGCCAGTGAATGCCAAGTGCCTGGCCCTGCCGCTTGTCACCCCCACCGGTCTTTAGGACCAGGTAAGTGTAAGAGGGGGTGTTTTGAGTATCTTCTTTGAAATGCGTGATAATACGCAGGCTATCATCCGAAAATTTTTCTGGAGTGTGGCACTGCTCACAGATTTCACGTGCAGGGCGCATGCTTTCGGCCATGATTGGATAGGTGTAAGTCTGGAAGGTCATGGCGACCAGATGCTTGATGTCCCCTGCTTTTCGGAATAGCTGGTTGCCAATGAATTCGCGGCCAAGATGACATTCAACGCAGGCAACGCGGGCATGTGGCGAGGCTTCATAAGCAGCATATTCAGGAGGCATGGTGTGGCAGCTTGTCCCACAAAAGGACGGTGAATTGGTATAAGCCCAACCATAAGCACCACCAACTAGCACGATTGCCGATAATATCCCGAGCAGGGCGTAAGGCAGAATCAGCAGCCGGCGGGGAGAACCAGCGGGTGGAAAGAAAAACTTGCGTAGTGATGTTCGAAATTTCGTAAACATAGTTTTATTCCTTTGAACTTATATCATCGAGGGGCGGATTCCAGCCTGGAGCCGGGATCCGCCCCTCGAAAGATCTTACCTGTAAAGGGTGACGTTACGGTTTTGCGCCTGCATTGATCCAATCCAAAATGGTCTGGATTTCTTCCTTCGGTAAACTACCCATGGGCGGCATGGCTTTGCCATTGACGCCTTGCAGGAGTTGAGCCAATTTGCTGGTGGATGCGTCGCCAGGGATGATGACCGGACCATTCTTGCCGTTGGCAGTAATGGTTTCATAGGTTGATGCATCCCAGCCACCCATTTTGGATGAATTATGGCATATCTGGCATTTTGCCTGGAAAATTGGCAGGACGGTTGTGGTAAATGACAGGGGTGCTGCCGGAGCCGATGGACTGGCGGCTGTTGCGGTTGGCTGGACAGGTGCCGGTGTGGGGGTGGGCAGCACTGGGGGTGGGTTGGTTTCCCAGCTGCGAAGATAGGTCACAATGGCGTCAACCTGATCATCACTTAACGGACCGCCATTGGCAGATGAGAAGGCTGTCATGCCTGAATCGGGTAGGCCCAAGGAAATGATGTTTCGAAGGGTGATGTTATCACGCGTCTTTAGAAAATCAGACGAGCTGATGTTCGTAATCATGTCACCCTTGCGCCCGGGAACAGGTCCGCCCTGGCCAAACTGTCCGTGGCAGGATGAGCAGTTCTGGGTAAACAACTGAGCGCCTGCTTCAAGGCCCTGACCAGTGCTGGCAACCAGGGTGTATTTTGTGAGGGCATCCAGCTGTTCAGGGGTAAGGATCTTCCCCCACACGGGCATGGTCATATGCGCGCCGCCGCTGCTGATCATTTTGCGCGCCGTGGCAATATCTGGCGCAGTTGGCACCTTGGCGCCGTGGCAGGTTGCGCAATGTTGATCAAACAGGGCTTTGCCGGTGGGTGTTCCAGTGGGATTGGTGACGTAAGCAGACAACGTGTCAATGTCGGTGGTGCTCAGGGAACCCTGCCAGGCGGGCATGGTCATGTGCTGCCCGCCCTTACTGATCATGTCACGTAGTTCGCTTTCTGTGCCAGAAAAGGCTACACCAACGCCATGGCAGCTGGAACAGTTTATTTCAAAGAGTCGCTGCCCGTCTGGCGCAGCCAGGAAGTTCAACAAGGAGTTGCGCTCATCGCCCGTCAGAACTTTGTTCCAATCAGGCACATTCTGGTTTTTGTGACCTTTGTAATCGGGCCCCTGCTGCAAAACGAGCTGAAGTTCCTGTAAATTTCCAGAGGCGAAGACGGTCACGTTGTGGCAGCTGCCGCATTGCGCGGTGTAAATTCCACTGCCTTTTTGGGATGTAATAAAACCTGCCAGGGCGTCAATTTCATCGGTACTTAAGTCACCGCCCCAGGCTGGCATGCCGGTATGTCCGCCTTGCGCGATCAGCTTATGCAGATCAGTTCCAGCTGGAATTGTGATAGAAGAACCATGGCAATTCGAACAGTTATTGACGTATAAGGTTGCAGCTTTGTCAACCGGAGCGGCTGCCTGGGGTGGTGGTGCCTCCCTTACTGACAGAACGCTCAGGGTTATGATCCCGCCCATCACCAAAATGGCTGCCAGACTGGCATAAGGCCGGTTGAGAAAATGGCGTTTTGGGCTTTTGTCTAGGAAGGGCAGCAAAATAAGCAACAAAATGAAAAGCCCCGGGATGACCATAACCCCGATCACTTCCAGGTTGCCAGGAAAATATTTGAGCAGCTGGAAGAGGAATAGGAAATACCATTCAGGTCTTGGTGTATAGTTTGTATCGTTCGGATTGGCGCGGCCTTCCATGGGAATTCCCACGAAATACGCCAGTGCCACCAGCACGATAAAAACGAGCAAGACTGTGATTGTGTCTTTGAAAATGATGTCCGGGAAAAAGGGAACACCCTTTTCTTTGGCTTTTTTATAATGGTCGAGATAATCTTTCTTTTCCTGGTCGTTCATGGCTATTCCTCTTTCTTTTCGGGTACGGCAGATATGCCGATCCGGATGATCAGATAAAGGTGAACGATGATCAAGCTGAATAGTAGAGCCGGCAACACCCAAACGTGGGTGCCGAAGAAGCGAGCCAGGGTTACCGCAGACAGGTTATCCCCACCTCGCGCAACCCGCAGCAACCAATCTCCGATGAAGGGCGCAACCCCGATTATGCGCGTTCCAACTGTTGTTGCCCAATAGGCTTTCTGGTCCCAGGGCAGTAAATAACCTGTGAAGCCGAAGCCGATCACCAATATGAACAAAATTACCCCGGTAATCCAGGTTGCTTCCCGGGGGAATTTGTAGGCACCATAGAAGAATACCCGCAGCAGGTGTAAAACGGTCAGTACCACCATGGCGCTGGCGCCCCAATGGTGTAATCCGCGAATGAGCCAGCCTCCCGGTAGTTGGGTTGTAATGTAGACTACGCTGTCAAAGGCGTGGTCGGGAGTCGGAACATAGTAGAGGGTTAGCAAGATACCAGTTATTGCCTGGATCATGGCCACAAACAGGGTGGCACTGCCCAGAGTATATAACCAGTTAACATGCGGTATTTTACGCAAAAAAATCACTTCATTAATAGAGCGCCATCCGAAGCGTTCGTCGAGCCAATTGCCAAGTTTATCCAACATATTTATCCTCGCTTGATATACAAAATTCCATTTTCAACCTTGGTTTCGAATCGATCCAAAGGTCGAGGCGGAGGTCCGGATTTGACAGTGCCATCCTTGGCAAATACGCCATTGTGGCAAGGGCAATAAAACCCTGCCAGGTCGGGTATCCAGCGGATCCGGCAGCCAAGATGTGTGCAAACGTTGGACATTGCGACGAAATCCTGCCCATTTTCCGTCAGTACGTAGGCAGAAACTTCCTCCTGGGTGCTGATCCAACCGGTTTGAGTATCAATAGAGGCTTTAAACAAAGTAGGGTTATTCATTTCCACTTTGCTGATCGCGCCCAAACGAATCCACGTATTGGTGTCTTGTTTGGATGCTGGCCCGACGACATATGCAATGGCAGGTATACCGACGACGGCGGCAATTACGCCTCCCATACCGGCGATGGCAACCTTCATGAAGTCGCGGCGGGTCACTTTCTCATCCTGTGACTCACTCATAGCTTTTTCTCCTTTGGTAATTTTTTTGTTGCTATTCTCGAGAAAATTCGATTTTCATCAATCCGCACAGGTTATCTCGGTCGAAGATGGAGTGCGAACGAATTGCCGATTGAAAGAATAACTAGAATATATTTAAAGCCCTGTAATCTCTTTTTGGTCATGTGATCGTTGTGCAAGAAGCAGTTCGCCAGTTTATTTCAGGTCATTTTCCAAATATATTGGAATGTGTTTTTCGGTAGGTCAGCCTTCCTCAAAACGCACACCCAATATAACATTCCGGACTTTGGTTAGTTACGCAGTTCACAAGCGATAATTTTACCCCGAAATCTGCTATTACGGACCGGATTGTGATTTTATATACAAAAACGTCCAGGATGGGTGTCCTGATGTTACGGAATGGAAGGGTCACGAAAAGCCGCGACCCTTCCATTCTGAATTGTTTGATTATTTTTCGGGTGCGCCTGCGTCGATCCAGGCCCTGACTTGCTTAATTTCATCGGGCGTCAGCTGGCCGGGATGGCCTCCTGCGGATTGTTTTTGGATCAGCGGACTGTTGGCGCTATCGCCGCTGACAATAATCTGACCCTTGGCACTGCCCTTGCTGGCCTCGATATAACTGGATAAGTTGAGACCGGCAATCGGGGTTGCCCCATGACAGGCGGTGCATTTTTTCGCGAACAGGGGTCCGGCAAAATCATTCCAGGTCAGTGCGACAGGAGCCGCAGCTTGAATGGTAGGTGTGACCGGTGGGTGAGTGGGGGTGGGCAGTGGCGCAAAGACCCTGGCGGTTTCACCGGTGGGCATATTGGTAAGCGCAGTTTTTTCGAAGTAGACCAGATAGTAAATCCCCACTCCAAACAGCAGTACACTCACCAATGCAAAAGGGGCAAATATAATCTGGCGTTGGCGAAGTGTGGCGGGAGGGATTGGCTGGGCATGTTTGCCGGTTTCAATTGAAGCCCGTTCTGCCGGATGTTCGTGGTGCATTTCCTCCCGGCTCAATTCACCGGTGAACATACTTTTATTAAATGACTTGAGATGGACATTATAGAAATGCCAAATGATAATGGCCAGTACTGCCAGCACAGCTTCGCCACCATGCGCAGCCTTGGCGGCTGGGATGGCCTCGCCGGGCAGCAGGTTCAGGGTAGTGATGGGGTTCCACATCATGAAACCGGTCAGGGCCATGACGACTGTACCCCAGATCACTGCCAGGTATTCGGCTTTTTCTGCGTAGGAGTAACGCCCGTAATAGGCTTTATGCTTGCGCAGTCCCAGATAGTAGAGCACATCATTGATGACATGTTGAATGTCGTTAATCCAGGGGATCATGCTAATGGGGGTGCGCTTAACGATCAGTCCATAGAGCAGTTCCAGCACGTGTGCCAGGCTGATCACCAGCATTACGATGGCTGAATTATGGTGAATGGCGCGCAGGTTTTCCACACCGCCAAACCAGGAAAACATTTGCAGGCTGATCGGCGAGAGTGAATATTTTTGCGGCAGACCAGTGAAACCCAGCAGCGAGAAGGAAATCAGGAAAATAAAGTGTTCGATGCGCTGTAAGAGCTCAAAACGTTTGAATTTTGGGGCGGGCGAGGCGCTGGTTATTTTAGTCATAATTCGCCTCCTCGTCAGTTGGGTTGGACTTGGGTGTCCTGGGGGGTTGTTCAGCATGATCATCGGATTTGCGGTAGCGGTTAATCATCATCCGGCTAAAATCCATGATGACTAAAATTGCCATTGGTAACAGTACACCGGGAATCAGGAACTTATAAAACAGATTAATGTAATAGACAATCGGGTATTTATCGGGAGTTGGGATGTAATGAGATAACCATGCGTCAGGGAAGTTGGTGTTTGCATCAGGATGGCATTTTTGGCATTTGCTGAGCAAGTTGGCCTTAATTGCCAGGCCCTTATTGGGGTCATCTACCCGGGCGATGTCATGGATGCCATGGCAGTCATAACAAACTGGTTTGTTGGTATCCGAATCAGGTGATACTTTTTCGAAAATTGTGACAGTTGTGCCGTGAAAATCCGCCACGTAGGTGTTCAGCACTTCGGTGGAAATATTGTATTTTGACATACGCTTTGGGTCTGTATGGCATTTGGCGCAAATCTGTGGCGAGAACAGACGGAAGGTGGTGGTGGTTGGGTCACCAATGGTGTGAACACCGTGACAATCGATACAGGTTGGCACATCCGGGTTATTCCCATCGGTGAGAGCCGCGCCATGCACGCTGTTGCGGTATTTTTCATAGATTTCACTATGGCACTTCTGGCAGGTGGTGGGAATCCAGATGCGGGTGGTTGGCAGAAGCTGGCCTGTGGCAGGGTCTTTGATCCGCTGGACGGCATGGGCGGTGTGGCAATCGGTACAGATGGCTGCCTCAAGGCGTCCCAATGAACGCGCTGCGGCATGGACGCTGTCTTTTTCCTGGTCGGATTGTTTTTTGTGGCACTGCCCACAAGCCTGGTTCAGCCGCAGGGTGGCTTCACGGCGGCTGCCAAAATTTTGGCCATGGCCCATGCCTGGCACAAAACCAACATGGCATTCGGTGCAAGCAATACCCATTTCCCCATGAACTGAGTGTTTGTATTCATCTGGATTGACAAATAAACTAAACACTTCAGATTGGATTTTATTTCCAATCACAGTGTTGAACTCGGGGTTTTGGTGGCATGCCAGGCAGGCTGAATTATCAGGATTTGCTTTTGGTACACTATTGGGCGCTACGAGATTGAAGTTTTGTGTGGCAGCACTGACCGATGAAACCGAAAGGCCAGTGGCGACGAGCAGCATCGTCAACCCGGTGATTAAAAAGTAGTGGCGTAGGCGCATTACTTCATCTCTCCTGGTTGAACTTTCTCAGTGGATTTTTTTTCCAGTCGTTCAAATTCTCTGGCGTGATAGTCGCGCATTTCTTTTTCGCTCAGGCGTCCTGTGAAAATGCTCAGGTTTAATCTCTCAAGATGGACATGGTAGATGTGCCAGATCAGGATGAAAATTGCAGCAACGATTGATTCTGTGCTGTGCGCCAGCTTGGCTGCCGGAACCACACCCCCTGGTAAAAACTGGGTGAAATATACCGGGAACCAGATGATGAAACCGCTGATGATCATCATGGAGAAGCCAAAAAAGATAAACCAATAAGTGACTTTCTGCTCAAAATTAAACTTCCCAAATTTTGGTTTATCTTTTCGAAAGAAAAGTAAATATTGGATCATTTGCCCGGCATCAATTACATCCTGCCAGGTTGGGAACATATCGGCTGAAAGTTTGCGGCGTGAAAGCTGGTAAATGGCGCGTCCCAGATGATAAACCAGCTCCAGAACCAGAATAAGCGCTGCGATGTGGTGGATTTGGCGGATAAGCTCGATCCGCTCAGGGGTGGAAAGCAAGTACTGGCTCCAAGACATCTCGCGATATTTTTGTGGCAGGCCGGTTAATAAAAGCGTGGTTGCGCTCAAGATGAGCAGCATGTGCTCCCAGCGTTGCCCTAAATTGAAGCGCAGGAAAGTCTTTTCTTGTTGAACTTGCGAACTTGTTACGTTTGCTTTGGCTGTCATGGCAGGCTCCTCCTCATGCGGTCGACAATGGAGCGGATGATTTGAAGTACCACGTATATGATGCATATCCACAAAACGAAAGGTGTGAATGACGTGTAAAAAGATTCGACATAAAAGAGGAAAGGCGTGCGCTGCAGGCTGATTTTGTTATGACCTGTCCACGCACCTGTCCAGTTTGGTCCAGCA
>CAZLJB010000035.1:0-13602 GCA_964559195.1 uncultured Anaerolinea sp.
TGCCTGCCAATTCTCATTTCTTTTGTGGCGGGGAAAAAATACAGGATAGCTCCTCTTCAGGGAGGTCTTTCCTGGGTCTGGGGGGTTGTTTTTATCATCGTAATCGGCTGTTTCCTCTCGCCAATTCCCGTTTTGGCCGGTGACTACAATTCCTATGATTGCACTTCAGATATCATCCCTGCTTACGAGACTGCCGGCACACTGTTAAATAATTCCATCCCGGCAGGATCCAAAATTTTTTGGGCGGGGTATTCACCGGTAACCTTATTGTATATAAAAAATGCAGAAATTTATCCCGCTCAACTGCATGGCACTTATTCGTTTAGAATAAGCACAGATGACAACGCTTTATTAAAATATGGCTGGTGGAATCAACATCTGGCAGAAAAATGGCTGAATGAGGCCGATTTTATCCTGGCAGAACAAAAAAATCTGGGTAAGAACGACTGGATTTCAAACCAGCTGGATAGTTTTGAGCTGTTGAAACAAAGCACGCCACAAACCTGCCAGTTAAACTCGGCGATGCTCTTGTATCGGAGGAAGTAATGCACAGCGTCTTAAATATCGAAAAAGAATCTACTGACATGGATTTGTCGATCGTTGTTCCGGTCTACAATGAAGTGGAAAGTTTGCCGCTCTTACAACAAGCCGTGCGCACTGCCCTGAAAAATATTAATACCACCTGGGAAGTTATTTATGTGGATGATGGTTCACGTGATGGCAGCGTGAAATTACTTGAAGAAATCGCTTCTCAAACTATCACTGAACCAAATGAACATATCGTGGTGGTGGAATTCCGGCGCAATTTCGGACAGACGACAGCCATCGCCGCTGGAATCGATCATGCGCGTGGCAATGTGATCATTTTCCTGGATGCTGATTTGCAAAATGATCCGGCAGACATACCCATGATTCTGGAAAAATTAAACGAAGGCTATGATGTGATTTCAGGTTGGCGGAAGGATCGCGAAGACAATGCCCTGACTCGTAACCTGCCTTCCCATCTTGCCAACTTGCTGATCTCTAATGTAACGGGTGTTCACCTACATGATTACGGCTGTACGCTGAAAGCCTACCGGCGCGAAGTGATCACAGGGTTTAAATTGTATGGCGAAATGCACCGCTTCATTCCAGTTTACGCAAATTCGGTTGGCGCAAAAATTCTGGAAGTACCGGTCAGGCATCATGCGCGGAAATTTGGCAGCAGCAAATATGGGTTGGAGCGAACCTTCAAGGTGGTATTAGATCTGATTGCAGTCCAATTTCTGACAAGCGGGGCAAACAAACCCATTTACCTGTTCGGTGGCGGCGGAATCGGACTGATCGCGGCCAGTATTATTGGACTTCTATTCCTGGTGGTTCGCAAATTGATGTTGCAGATCGACATTTTAGGTTCTCCAATTTTCATTATCTCAATGCTGGCCGCCATGACCGGCTTTCAAGCCATTTTAATGGGCCTGATTGCGGAATTGCTGGTCCGCACCTACCATGAATCTCAACAAAAACCGACTTATACTGTTCGGCGGGTTCTGCGAGCCAACCCAAATCCAGAAAACGACCTGGCTGGACAGCAAGTGAATATCCAGGATGTGAAATGAGATCCTGGGTCAATCAAAATCGTCCCGTATTATTGCGCGGCGCTGGAACCCTGCTGGCAATCATACTGCTGGTCGTATTGCTTTACCAGGGCGGCTGGAATGAAGTCTGGTCGGCGGTTCAACACATTACACTATTAAACCTGAGTTTGGCTTTCGGCTGCATTCTGATTTCCCGTTTATGCATCACCGGGCGCTGGCATATATTACTACGCTCGGGCGGGGTGAAGATAAAATTCAAAGATACAGCCTCGCTCGTTTTCACAGGTTTATTCGCCAACAACTTCCTGCCCACCACGGTTGGTGGGGATGTCATCCGACTGGCAGGAGCCATCCAGATGGGGCATGACCGCGCCGTCTGCCTGGCATCCATCGCAGCCGACAGGGTGGTCAACATGCTGGGCATGTCACTGGCTGCTCCACTTGGGCTATGGCAACTTTTTAGCCTGCCCGGCGTTGGCTACCGGTTGCAAGAGATCCAATCCTTTGCATTGGCAAGTAATTTTCTGCGCAAGTGGTGGGAAAAAGGTTGGGACTTCCTGATACGCACCCTGGAATCTTTTAACATCTGGCTGAAGAAACCAACCATCCTGGTTTTCGCACTTGGCTTTGCACTCTGCCACATGCTGTTTTCATTTTCCACAAATTACATCTTGATTCGTGCCCTGGGTGAATCTCTGGAACTCTGGAAGGTGATCGGCTTGTTCAGCCTGGCATATTTTGTCAGCCTGGTACCCATTTCTATCAATGGCTATGGCGTACAGGAACTGACAGTCACCTTTTTGCTTTCTCACTTTGGAGGCATCAGCCTGCCTGTCAGCGCAACGGTTGCCGTTCTACATCGCATGCTGATGATGCTGGCCAGTTTGCCAGGTGCCATTACCCTTCCTGGTGTGCTTGCAAGCATGGATCGTTCCAATTCTGAAACATCTCCCAAACAGACCGCTGCCGAAATGGATAAATAGTGAAAAAAGTTACAGCCTCCACTTTTTGGCAAACCACCTTTGCCTTCACCTTCATTGTTAACCTGGTGATCCTGATCTGGTCCATTTTTCGCTGGGTCGAATTGAAGGTCATCTTGTGGCGTTCAATCTGGATGATCCCGCTGCTTTTATACCTGGCAGCTCTGGGAGGCTGTGTCTGGCTATTCATCTGGATTGGCAAAGGCAATGCCAGGCGGCTTTTGAACATGCTTGAAATCTCGTTACCGGGCGCATCAAAACCCTGGTCGGATTTTTTGGGCAGGATCATCGCTGGGGCTGTTTTCGTCGGAATTATGCTGCTGATCCCATCCTTGAAGTTTTCATTTCGGGTTGGCGAAGTGGTTAAAA
This sequence comes from uncultured Anaerolinea sp., assembly GCA_964559195.1. Lineage (GTDB taxonomy): Bacteria > Chloroflexota > Anaerolineae > Anaerolineales > Villigracilaceae > UBA5195. The sequence continues at coordinate 2,927 of CAZLJB010000035.1, forward strand.
AATCAACCCAGGATCCTGTCTTGACTACGATTGTCTTTTATTGGGCAGTCTGGTGGCTGGTGCTGGCAGCGGCTGGCGCTCTAAAACTGGCTTTTAAGACCAGTTGGGCAGCGGGTTTTGCCGGTGCTCTGGTTTCGCTGGGGATCGTTTATGAAGTATTTATTCGTTCACAACTGGTGACTGCTTACCCTTTTTCGATGGGATGGTCTGAGTCAAGTCGTTTTTATTATGGATCACTTTTCCTTGCCCGCTCCATCTACGGGTTACAGGTACCCTTACCAAGCCTGCACCCCAGCCGGTACCTGCTTCAGGCTGTTCCGTTTTTATTTTCTGGTCTTGGCCTGACTGCCAACCGATTTTGGCAGTTTCTGCTTTGGACCGGGCTAAGCGCCGTATCTGCCGTCACGTTGGCCTGGCGCGTCACCCGTTCCAACCTGCCCCAAGAAGAAAAACCCGGAAAATGGTTCCGCGTCCTGTTCGCAGGCTGGCTCTTCCTTTTTCTCTTGCGCGTGGGTGTATATTATCATCTTGAAGTAATGGTATTTATTCCAATCCTGTTTGTATCTGCCAGGCACCCCTGGCGCTCACTGGTTGCAATCCTATTTGCATCGGCCTGGGCTGGCATCAGCCGGGTAAACTGGTTTCCGGTCCCGGCCATGCTCGCGATTGGGCTTTACCTGCTGGAAGAGCCAGTTTCCTCATACAGATCTATCTGGAGTTACATTGTCAAACCTGTTTCCTGGGGTGTTACCGGCTTGCTTGTTGCGCTGGCTGCCCAGGCGGCATATATTCCTATCTCAGGGAATGCCAATAACGCCCAGGCTTTCGCATCCAGTTTTACCTCGCCCCAATTGTGGGAGCGTTTGTGGCCCAATGATTCATATCCCCTGGGGATTGTCCTGGCCATCCTAATCGTGGGTGGGCCACTGATCGTGACCTTCTTATCGGTCAGCCTGTGGAAATTCAAATACCTGCATCCGCTGCGCTGGGCCGGATTGTGGGGCCTGCTGTTGGTGCTGTTTGCAGGTGGGCTGGTGGTCAGTGTAAAAATAGGCGGTGGCGGTGATTTACATAATATGGATGCCTTCGCGGTAATGTTGGCGTTGATCACAGCTCATTTTATTGGTGAAAAAGTTCGCTCGGAAAGTACCCAGCCCGTCTGGCAACCCCTGAACTGGCCGGTTGCCGCAACCGGGCTGCTGATCCCCTTGATTTTCCTCGTGCCACAGTTAAGTCCTGTACAAAAACTTCACGCTGATGCCAACCAGCAAGCTCTTATCAAGCTCAAGAGCCTTGCAGAGCAAGCCAGCCAGGCTGGGCCAGTCTTGTTCATCAATGAACGCCACCTGCTCACTTTTCATGAAATCAACCTACCGCTGGTGCCCGACTATGAAGCCGTCACCCTGATGGAAATGGCCATGTCAAATAACCAGGCTTATTTGCAGCGGTTTTATGCGGACTTAAAAAGCCATCGATTTGCGGCAATCGTGACCGGCAAACAAAATGTGGGGATAAAAGAAGAAGGCGCATTTGCCGATGAAAATAATGTTTGGAATTCGCGGGTTTCACCTTACATTTTGTGTTATTACGAACCTGTCACAATCGTCACAAATCCGGAACTATTGACTTATATCGAGGCCGATGAAAGCCGGATTGAGTTTTATATTCCGCGCACCACGCCAGGCGTATGTCCATAAGACGCAAGATCCTGGCTCGTAACGGAAATAATTCCGGAAAGGGATGTTAAGGTTGAAACAACCAAATTTTTTTATCTCTGGCGCTCCACGCTGTGGCACAACAGCGCTATATTCATATTTATCTGAACATCCGAAAATTTTCATGTCGCAGGTCAAAGAGTTGAATTATTTTGCCAGCGATTTCCCCAATGTTCAAAAAATTGCATTTAAATCTGTGGATGATTATCATAAAGTTTTTGCGAAAGCCGGATCCGAACACCTGGCAGTCGGCGAAGCATCCCCTTTCTACTTATTCTCAAAAGTAGCTTTTCAAAATATGTTTAACTACGATCACAACGCAAAGGTGATCCTGACACTTCGACACCCTGTCGAATTTATCGAGTCTTATCACCGATTAAATCTCAGCCTGCTTCGCGAAGATCAGCCTGACCTGGGGAAAGCCTGGGATTTGCAAACCCTGCGCAAACAAGGCCAGCGCATTCCAAAAAGCGCCCGACAGGTAGAATTGTTAATGTATGGCGAATTGGGCCAGTTCAGCCATTATTTGGAAAGCTTATTTGCCATCTTCCCCCGCCAGCAGGTCAAAATTTTCCTATTTGATGACCTGAAAGCCGACCCCAGGTCTGTTTATGAAAAAACGCTGGCTTTTATAGGGGTTCCTTCAGATAACCGCCTGGAATTTCCCCAAATTAATGCGAATTTCGAGAATAAATCGGCCCTGTTGGCTCGCTTGTTCCATCCGCCGCAACCTGTCTACCAGGTTTTTGTTAAATTTATCGCCCTGTTTGGCACAGGCTTTATGGAAAAAGTCTCGATTGTATATAATCGCCTCGAACGCATGAATACCACCCGTGCATCACGCACGACCCTGGACCCAGCCTTGCGCGCACGCATGTTGGAACATTTCAGTCCAGATATAAAAAAGCTGTCTGTATTGATCGAACGTGATTTATCTCCCTGGTTGGCAGGCTAGTGGTTTCTGAAAGATGAGCATACCACCACAGATCCCGGGCAACAAAAGAGTTAATCCAACAAGCATGAATAGATGGGCAACCACCCTGCGCATACTTGGAACTCTCGCCAGTACATGCCTTTTTATTTGGTTAATCCTGCGCCAAAAATGGGATGTGGTATTGGACAAAGCAGCTGGTATTTCATTCTGGGCCGTTCTATTGGCCATTCTGTTATACCTGTTGTCTTACTGGTTCAACACGCTGCGCTGGTGCATCCTGTTATGGGCGCAGGACACAAAAATCTCCATCTGGCAGGCTTATCGGCTTAACCTGGCTGGCTATTTTGCCTCAAATTTTCTACCTTCCACCATCGGTGGAGACGGCTTTCGAATGCTTGCCATTCACCCCTTTACTGGCCGCAAGTCCATCTCAATCGGTTCGGTGGTGCTTGATCGTATCATCAATATGGCTGCAATGGCTTGCCTGATTCCTGCGCCGCTGATCATGTTCGGGGCTTCTTTGCGCAGCCTCTTGGGTTTTTCTGGGAACTTCAGCTCGCTGCCGAACATGGCTGTGGCGCTGCCACCCGGGCTGCAAAAACTTACTGAGAAATTCTTTCCGAAATTAATAAGCGCATTTGGCAGTTGGGTTTCAAAACCCTGGGCCTTCTTGTATGCTTTCCTGGCAGCCTGGCCATCGAACCTGCTGCCCATCGCTGCCACTTACCTGATTGCTCGTCAGTTAGGCCTTGAAGTCAATTATTGGCAGGTGTTGGGTATCCAAACCGTGACTTATTTCCTGTCAGTATTACCTATATCCGTGAATGGCTATGGTTTGCGGGAAGTGGCCTTTACCACGCTATATTCGGCCCTTGGCGCGTCACTGGAACAGGCTTCAACTCTCGCGCTGGTAACCCGCTTGATTATGATTCTGTGCACCGTTCCGGGAGCAATCTGGCTTTCTTCATCGGTAACCGAAAATATTAACCTGGATGACGGAGAACAATGACAGCCTGAGCTGTCAGAACAGGCTATGCGGATACTGGTGCTCATCCATGAATTTCCCCCAGTTGGCGGCGGCGGTGGCCGTGTCGCCAGGGATATTGCCATTGGATTGGCTGAACGCGGGCACGATTTGCATATCTTGACGGCACATATCCAAAACTTGCCCCTTTCAGAGAATATTTTTGGGGACGGGGATGGGCTAACTGACAAACAGCCAGCGACTCATCCTACTGGCCGGGTTCACGTCAAACGGATTCGCACCAGACGCAAGACAGCTTTTCGGGCCGGCTTTCTTGAAATGGCTCATTACAATTTCTCAGCCGTCATAGCGGGTCTGCGCCTGATCCGAAAATGGCGGCCGGATGTCATCCATGCCCACTTTGCTGTCCCGGCCGGAGCTGCCGCCTTCGTACTCTCTCGGCTGACCGGGATCCCTTATATTCTGACCGCTCATCTTGGGGACGTGCCCGGCGCAGTCCCTGAGAAGACCGATCGCTGGTTTAAATGGATCTACCCGTTTACACCACCCATCTGGCATGCAGCAGCCAGGGTTGTGGCCGTCAGCGAATTTACCCGTCGCATGGCGTTGCAAAACTATCCTGTCCCGATCGACGTCATCCCAAATGGGGTTGATCTATCGGCTTTGCCCGCTTCACAACCCGCGGAAACTTCTGGTCAGAACATCAGAATCGTCTTCGCCGGACGATTCATGAAACAAAAAAATCCGGCTGATCTGGTTGAGGCGCTCTGCCAATTGAAAGACTTGCCCTGGCGGTGTGCCATGCTGGGTGATGGCCCGTTACTGGAGCCTGTTCGCGCCAGCCTGGCGGCTTGCGGCTTGGCAGACCGTTTTTGGCTGCCAGGTTGGGTTAGTCCTGAACATGTTCTGGCTGAATTTGCTCGCAGTGACCTGCTTGTATTACCTTCCAGTTCAGAGGGCCTGTCTGTGGTAGGCGTACAAGCTCTAGGCATGGGGCTGGCCATGTTGCTGAGCACGGCAGGGGGCAACCTGGAACTGGTAAAGGAAGGCGAAAATGGCTTTCTCTTCCCAATCGGAGATGTGGATATGCTCACAGATCGATTAAAATTCCTGATCGAAAACCCTTCCATGCTACAATCTGCCCAACAAAAAAGCCGCCTGATGGCCAAAAAGTTTGATCTGGCAGCCATCATCTCGCACTATGAACTGGTTTTTTCCAGCCTAAGCGCAGCCGCCTCTTAATCCGACACCCAGACCAGGTTAAAAACATGTATTTACTCAGCGAACTCAATCTATTACCTGCATTCCTCCTGCTGGCGCTCTGGACCCTGGGAGGCTGGCTGATCACCGCCCGAACCTTCAACCTGCCCTCAAATGAACGCGGACTCGTGGGTCTGGGCGTTGGATTGGTGACTGGCACCTGGCTGGCCAACTGGCTGGCACGTTTCCTTCCGCCCAGTCTGGCTTTCTGGGGTGCGGGCTTGTTAACTGTCCTTCTGGGCCTGGCACTATCCTGGCCGTTAAATCGCGATCTATTCCCATCCAGCACTGAAACGTCTTCCAGTAAATCATCCTGGACCGCTTCTTTGAAAGAAATCTTTCAACCCGGAGCATGGGTATGGTTTGTGCTTTTTGTAATCATCTTTACGCTAATTGGGCGAGGTTTTGCATTTTTTGACGATCCGCAGAATCTGGCACCCGTCTCAATCATGGCTACCGGTGATATACCGCCTCATTTTTCTTACAATCCCGACCTGCGTTTTGGTTATCATTATTTTCTCTTGCTGGTGGCATCACAATTCGTTCGCCTGGCCAGCGCCGGCCCATGGACAGCTCTCGACCTGGCCCGCGGATTAACCCTGGCCTTAACGCTGGCCTACGGCGGCTTTTTGGCATTGCGAATCACCCGCAGCCGATTGGCCCAATCAGTTTCGATGGTTTTCATCGCCTTTGCCGGCGGTGCGCGCTGGCTGTTTCTCTTATTACCAATTGCGCTTCAACACCAGCTTTCATCCAGTATCCAATTGATCGGCTCGGGCGCAGATACTGGCCCGAATCTGATCATTGCCATCTATAAATACTGGAAGATCGAAGGCCTCGGCCCGTTGCCCTTCCCCTTCATGTTCGGTTCCGGGTTGGACCCGTCCTTTAGCATGTTCCACAATGGCTGGGGTACCAGCGCTGTCACAATTGCCCTGCTGCTGGTACTTCTGACCAATGCCACGGGTTTTACGCAAAAGCCGCGCGGATTCAAAGCATACATCCCGATCGTCATTCTGCTGGCTTCCATGGCTCTGGCGAATGAAGTTACATTTGCCTTCCTGTATTTTGGCCTGGCCTTTGCGGCCCTGGCCTGGATCGTTCAGAAACGATCCCTACGGCTGCCGCGCTCGCTCTGGATCTGGGTTGGCGTGATGTTTATTGGAGGAATACTGGCGCTGGTTCAAGGGGGTATGTTTACGGAAATTGCACGAGGCTGGATTGAAAAACAGGCCTCCGGTCCAACTGCAGGCAGCACTTATTTTAAAGTCAGTTTTGCCCTCGGGCTGCCCACCCTGCTATCCGCCCATCTCGGCTACCTTTCCCTGCTCAATCCCTTGCAATGGGTGGCGATCCTGGGTGAAACAGGCCTGGCAATTTTCGCCTTGCCGATCGTGTTAAAACAATTGCCCGGGTTTAGCCGCGAAGAAAACTGGCTTGAAGCCGCCTGGATCGGTTCAATCATCGTCAGCCTGCTGATGGTTTTTGTTCAATATACCGGTAACGCCGGTCCAACAGCCGCCTCACGTATGCAGGCTCACTTTCTGACCGTGGTTAAAATTTATGCAATTCCACTGCTGTGGATCTGGGTTGTGTCACTTGGCGCTTCAAAACACTCGGAAAATATAAAAACAACCATCTTCGCCTGGGGGTTAGCAACCGTTTTTAGCGGAATTTCGTTATTCGGCCTGCAAATTACCGCCATGCCAAACCCGGTTTATGCCCTTTACCTGACCCCGCTTGATGCGCAAATGTTCAGTCGACAATGGGATCGAATTGATTCACACAGCCTGGTTTTCGACCCGGTCTATCCACGCGCTGCCACAATTCTGGGCCGTCCAATTCGCTCATCCATCACCATGGGCGAAAATCTACCTGAATGGAATCTGCTCGACGAAAACCCGGATCCTTTTAAACTCAAAGCTGCTGGGTATGATTATCTTTATGTTGACTTGAAGTATCTTAACAAGTATGCGAACACAATCCAGAAAAATTGCGTCGTATTGATCGATAAAATCCAGGATAAAAACGCGGGTACTGTGGTAGATGGTCGCTACCTGTTCAATTTGACAAAATGCCAATGACATGGCCCTGGTACGACAATAGTGTTTTATTTCTGGCATACCTGGCAAATGCAAAAATCCTGGCTTTAATTTCTGCACCCGGTGAAATAATATCGACTTATGTTTACTGCTGGCGGAATGCTTAAATCACCGGTTGGTTGATCCAGTTTGAAAAAATGCCAATTGTCCAGGGATGTTCTTCAGCAGCAAAACTCCCTTGGTTTAAATACAGAATTATTCAATCGTGTCGGTTTTTTTTGTAAGTACCACCAGTAGGCGAGTTGAAAACAGAGCTGGGATGAGGTCAAGAACCTTTTCAACCAAACGAAACGCTGGATAAAAAATATCGGGATAGATCTGGGGTTTTGAATATCCCCCGCTACCGATATAAGCAATTGCTGAAAAACGCTGCCTATGATCGACCTCCCACCGCTCAGGCAACGAGCTCCGTTCATTACCAAAAAATATCCGTGTGGCATTTCCTTGGGCTGCATAATATTCGTTTTTTTCTACCGACCAACCCTGGGGAGCGGTCCAAACAATTTTGTCCCGCCAGGCTACCGGTTCGTTGTGCAACAAACCGAACACAAAAAAACCTAGCAGGCTCATACACGGGTCAAAAATAATGACCCTTCCGCCCGGCCGTAATACGCGCTCAAATTCAAGGAGTGCTGTGCCCGGATACTGCAAGTGATGGAAAACGTCAAATAAAATAAGATCACTGACAGATCCATCCACAAAACTTAACTTATAGGCATTTTCAATCTGGTCAATCCATGGGTTTGGAAACAGGTCCGTTCGCAGGCAGGCAGGAATAATATCTTTGATATTTCCTATCCCTGAGCCAAGTTCAACGACCTGCGGTTCAGACAGGTTTGACAACTGGGTAGCAATATTTCGATGAAAATCATGATAAATTTCTTTCAAGATTGGCTTTTTTTGCCAATATCGCTGATTTTCTAAAATTTCATCTTGAAATCGTTGGATATCCATTTTATTCATTTTCCTCCACATTCCAAATTTTAACACGCTTTGTGACAGGATCTCATTCATGAAAATAAACTTGATCTTACCTTCACGACTCTTATTCTGGCGATGGGTGCTGGCAATCACAACACCGTTGGCCTGGCTATCGCTTGGATCTGCCTTTTCTCTGGCCGAAAAACTGGGTCTTGCTCCCCTGGCCAGCAAAACATGGTTGATACTGCTTTCCGTGCTGGCGCTAACTGGCGCAATAAGTTTGTCGGTCTTGATATTAAGCTTTACGCCTTTCCGCAAACATCTGGCGGCGCTCCATTTCCACGGAATAATTCCTGACAACCTGCGCTGGTTGGGATATCCTGTGCTATTGGCTGCCTTGCTGGCCTATCCATCGATCATTTTTCACCCATACTATGGAGATCTGCTCGCGAAACAGGTTGGAATCAGGCTTTTTCTGTTCTGGATACTGGCCCTGCTGGGAATGATCGGGGTTCAACTAGCCTTCGGGCGTCAAAACACAAATAACAACCACTGGTCAACAGCCTTGATAATAACCATCCTGGCGCAGGCCTGCCTGCTGCGTGTGGCGTTGTACCTGCCCGATATCAGCACCTACCCATTTGCCCTGGGCTGGTCCGAAACCAGCCGCTTCTATTACCCGGCCTTGTTTATCAGCCAGAGTATTTTTGGGAAACCTTTTGCATGGCCTATCCTGCACCCTAGCCTGCATTTTTTGCTGATTCCACCCTATTTATTCTCTGCCCCACTTTGGTTCCACCGTTTCTGGCAGGTGGCGCTGCGCTTTCTGCTGGTGGGACTGATTGCACCTGCCCTGATTCACCGTCTGAACAATCGATTTCCCCAGCCACTCGATCATCGTTTGAAAAAACTAAATCCACATCACTGGTTGATCGGGCTGTGGATATTCCTGACGCTGTTCACCCTGCCGCTCTATTTGCATCTGGCAGTACCCGTTTTTATACTGTTATGGGGCTTTTCAACCAGTGACAATCTGGCACGCCGCAGCTGGTTCTGGTTAATTGTGGCTTCCATCTGGGCAGGTGTCAGCCGGATTAACTGGTATCCCCTGCCGGGACTGCTGGCTGCAGCCCTCTATTTTCTGGAAGTACCCGTCCAAAAGAAAAGCTGGGCTTACCTGATCAAGCCAGCTGTGTGGTTCACTGTCAGCACGGCCATTGCGTTTCTCTCCATGCAGGTTTACATTGCTTTATCCGGCGTTCCCAACCCGGCTGATTTCTTCACCAGCCTGAGTTCAACCAAGTTGTGGGATCGACTCCTGCCAAACGAATCTTATTCGCTGGGTGTTTTACCTGGAATAATTATCTTTTCACTCCCATTCTGGCTGATCCTGGGCTCCGCCCGACATCGTTTTGAGAAAGACGAGCGTCTGAGGGTAGTTTTGCTGCTGGGAGAACTACTGATCCTCTTTGGTGGGGGTCTGCTGGTCAGTACAAAAATCGGCGGCGGGGCAGACATTCACAACATGGACGCATACGCTGTCTTGCTGCTGGTGATTACCACCAGCCTGATCTTTGGCAGACACGAACCAGACCATGCCAGCCCATCTGCAATCTCAAACAACCTGGCTCCAGTCCTACACTGGAGTATCGCCGCCTTGCTGGTACTGATCCCTGCCTGGTTTAGCATACTGGGCTGGGCCAGCTTCTGGCAATATAACCCGGCAAACGCGCAAGCCACCCTGGCCGCGCTGCAGCAGCGGGTCGATCAGGTCAACGCCACGGGTGGTGAGATTTTGTTTATCACTCAGCGCCACCTGATCTCAATGCACATGCTGTCAGGTGTAAAGTTAATACCAGAATACGAACGCGAAGAGTTGATGGAGATGGCCATGTCTCAGAATGAGGCTCATCTGCAGATTTTTCGCTCTGATCTGGAAAAACACCGCTTTGCGGCCATCATTGTTGATCCGTTACGTTTTAATCTCGTGGGTGAACAGGATGCCATGGGCGCGGAAAATAATGCCTGGACACGCTATGTGGTCAAAAAAATCCTCTGTAATTACAAACAGTCTGCTATCTTTTCGGCCGACCGGATTGCAATTTACATTCCACAAACAGGTGACCAGGTTTGCCCTTAGCCTGACGTGTTTTGTATGACCATGTAGGCCACCAATCCCACAATCGTAAGTCCAACACCCGTCAGCCCAAGCCAGCCGGGCAAAACCCCGTGCAGAAACACCATTTCACCAACCAGTGAAAATACCACTTCCATGGACTGTGTGGCGTCTACAGCCGCAATTTCGTACGGCTGCAGGCACAAATGCCTGGCATACAAGAATAGCGTGGTGGCGATCACCCCAGAAAATAAAGCCACCAGGGCTGTACTGATCAATTGCCCGCTGGATGGCGGCGGGGGGGCAGTCACAACCAGCAACCCAATCCAAAACGGGAGCGAACCCAAAGTCAGCAGCAAAACCCGCGCAAAGCTATTCTCCAAAATAGGCTGGTCGAGACGGGGCAGATGCGAATTCTGACCCTGGCGAGCTTCCCAAACCAACTGGTTCCCAAGCGGGTAAGCAAAAGCAGCCACCAGCACTGGTAAAGCACTGGATAGCATGACAGCCGGGCTGGTGGACCCGGCATGTTCGATATTTACCAGAACGATACCTGTAAAAATAAGCCCAATGAGAATAAGACCTCTCGTCGGCACCTTTCTTCCAAAGAAAACCAACACTATCGGGGTTGCCAGGATGGTGG
>CAZLJB010000036.1:0-13588 GCA_964559195.1 uncultured Anaerolinea sp.
TTTTGCATACCAGCTCCTTTGGCTGTCAGTCAATCAAAACACCTTTGTGTGTTTTGTGACCGTGTGGTGGATTAAATCACAACACTTCCACAAAAGACCCAAAGGTGCGCCTTTGTTGTCCTTTGCTACTTTTGATTTGCAGTAATTACTCACAGGGTGTTTTCCCTGGATAGAAAACATCCAAAAAAGAAAAGAAGAGGTTTTTTGGGAGTTTTCACGGGTGATCTCCCCGTGAAAACTCCCAAAGCCGGGAAAACCATCGATATTTGTTCGTTTCGGCGGGCGAAAGCCAGCGTGGTGTTCGAAACCGAAGATTGGTGAGTAGAGATATTATATTACTTGCTGAGTTCTTGTGTGAGCATATTGACCAGATTGGCTTTTTCGGCTTCAGGCAAAAAGGCAGCCTGGGCGCTGGCCAGGGTCAGTTCAGAGAGCACTTTTTTTGAGATATTCAGTTTGTTGGCTGCCACTCGGAATTCATTGCCGAGTGTGATTTGTGAAATGGATGGATCATCCGTATTAAGGGTGACATTCAACCCGGCGGCCAGCATGCGTTTGATCGGATGGCGGGAGAGATTCTGTACCACGCCGGTTTGATAATTACTGGTCATGCATATTTCAAAAGGAGTAGCGAGTTCGTGCGCCAGGCTGGTTGTAAATGCGTCTTCCAGGATCCGGACGCCGTGCCCGATGCGATCAGCTGAAAATTTTTCAAGGGCTTCGCGAACATTTTCCGGCCCACCCCATTCTCCTGCGTGAATGGTGATCTTTAGCCCCGACTGGCGGGCTTCGTTGAAAAGACCCAAGAAAGGCAGGGCTGGATTCTGGGCTTCGTTGCCAGCCAGATCAAGCCCGACGATTGACCCGTCAGACCGGCCGGTTGAGAGCCAGACCACCTGTTCGGCCAGCTCGATTGATTCATGCCGATTTACCGAGGCAATCAACCTGACCATGACGCCGTATTTTTTGGCGCCTTTTTGGGCGCTTTCGCAAACCCAGTCGATGACTTCATTTAACGGGAAACGTTCAGCCCGGCTGAGCGCGACTGGCGTAAAACGCAGTTCAAGGTAACGGATATTGTCATTGGCGGCGTCTTCAATGGCTTCAGTTGTGATACGCTCGATGATATCGGGCGAACGATAAAACATGCGCAGCGTGTTGAATTTTTTTAGAAAATTTTCAAAAGTCAGATTGTCTTCATCCTGAACCTGAACCAGCCGGCTGAGGCTGATGGTATTGGCTGGCAGGGGGATGTCATGTTTTTTAGCTACATCGAGCAGAGTTTGCAGACGTAAAGAACCTTCAAGGTGCCTGTGTAAATCCACCTTGGGAAGTCTACTGAACTCGTCATCCTGGTAGGTAAACGCTTCGGACAAAAAACACCTGAATACTACTAATGGCTAATGATAAAAATTAACGGGTCACATTAATAAACCAGAGCCGTTTTTATCTTTTCTTGTGCCGCTTGCGTCCGGATTTATTTGGATCATCCAGCGCAGCGGGCAGGAGCGGGGAGGCAGTTTCTGTAACGGGTTCCGGCAGGCTTTCAGCGTTGGCAACGATGCGGGGCAGATAACGGAAAACCCGGTCGATCACGGCTGCGCGTACCTCTCCCAAAAGGGCTTGGAACATGTCTGAGGCTTTGGTTTTATATTGTACCAGCGGGTCACGTTGACCGTAAGCCTCCAAACCAATGGAGACGCGTAACGATTCTACGCGGGTGAGGTATTCAACCCACAGCTCAGTGATGACGCCCAGCAGCACGTTGCGTTGGATTTCTGCGGTGCGGCGCTGGCCGAGCCAACCCATCAGGTTGCTGCGCTGGTCGTTGTTCAGGCTGGAGATTGGCAGCTCTGGAGCCAGGTCAGGGGCGCTGTTCACGGATCCGAAATCACTTACCAGCTCGGCGTTTTGGGAAAGATGGGCGTATTCTGCCTGTCCCCAACCGGCCAGTAATTTGCTGGTGGCTTCATCCAGGTGTTCCAAAACATCGTCTGCAACATTCTCGGGTTTGCGGTCGGCCAGCAGCTGGGCTGCCAGAAATGAGTAGCTGAAGCGCGAGTATTCCTGGGCTTCCTGTTTGTGTGTTTTGGGATTAAACAGGGTGCGCCGGCCGCGTGCCAGGTTGGAGAGAATGCCCACCAGGTCTGATTCGTCGAAATTTGCAATATCCACCCGGCTCATGATTGCAGCCAGATCGCGGGCTGCCTGGCCATTGCTGCCGATCAGTTTTTCACGGCGGGTGACCAGCATTTGCTGGGCGGCTTCCATCAGTTTGGCCGCAGCGCTTTCCCAATCCAGGCGGGCCAGGTCGTCGGCTTTGACGGCAATTGGCTCATTCAGGCGATATTCGATGCTGGACAGCAGCCTGGAGATGGCAATATTTGAAAGCGCCACATCCACCTGTTCCCTGATTGAATCTTCAAGCGCCTCGGGATTGGTTGTAAGGAGTTTTAACTGATCATTGTTGAGTCGGATATCGATGTGCAGGACTGATTTTAGTTCGTCCAGCAGTTCGCCTGCTTTTTTGGGCTCATCATTATCCTTCAGGCCATCAAAAAAGGTATCCAGCCCGTCAAAACGCTCCTGGATCTGGGTCTCAAGTGATTCGGAAGTGTGAGCCACCGCGGTTTCGATGGCTTTAAAGATATGCCCTTCTTCGACTTCGACGGCCTGTTGGACAAGCCCCAGCAGAGTCTCGGTGGGGCTGCCCTGGGCGTTGGAGAGTTCATCCAACAGCAGGCGGAAGGTAAAGGATGGGAAGATTTTGTTGTCGGAATACGCAAAAGGCGGCTGGATTTGTTCAAGCCAGGCCAGCAGTTTCCAGGGTCCTTCTTCATCTTTCATCGCGGGTGGCACGCGCACTGCGATCTCATCCTTGAGCAGGACAGCGATGTCTTCGGTCAGGTCGGCTTTGGTCATGGCCCGGTCGCGCTGGGTGTAAATTATGGTGCGTTGTTTGTTGAGTACATCGTCGTATTCAAGCAGGTGTTTACGCACGTCAAAGTTGGAGCCTTCGACGCGGTGTTGGGATTGTTCGATTAATCCGGTGACCATGCGGTTTTCGAGAGGAAAATCATCATCCAGGCGGAAGCGCTGCATGATATTGTCGACCTGTTCGCCGCCAAACAGGCGCATCAGGTCATCCTGCAGGGAAAGATAGAAACGTGATGAACCCGGGTCACCCTGGCGGGCAGCGCGACCGCGCAGCTGATTATCGATACGGCGCGCTTCGTGGCGTTCAGACCCGATCACATGCAAGCCGCCCACGCGGCGCACCGTTTCCATGTCTTCAAAATACTTGAGGAAATAATGAATTTCGGATTCGTAGATACCAAATTCGGCCGGGTCCATCTTCAGGATCGCCTGGCGTTGTTCCTCCAGGCGCATATTATATGGATCGTGACCGGCGCGTCGCAGGACGCGACTGACGATGGCGATGATCTCATCAGCCAGTTCGCCGCCGAGCTTGATATCCACACCACGACCAGCCATATTGGTGGCAATTGTCACTGCACCAAAAGCGCCAGCCGCCGCGATGATCTGGCTTTCTTCGGTATGCTTGCGGGCATTCAAAACTTCGTGCGGCACGCCGCCCTGAATGACGGCTTTCAAACGCGCGTCATATTCAGCACCGAGACGTAAAATAGTCAATAGCCGGCTCAGGTTGGCGGGTTCTTCAAGGTTGATGGAGAGGTTGAACGGCTTTGCGAAATTACGCAGGAAGAGCGGTTCAAGCTGATCGAGGGGTTTGTAAAGAGGTTCCAACTCTGGAACCAGACGTCCATCTTCTTCCTTGCCACTTTGTTCAAACCAGGCGTGCCGGAGCATCTGGACCTGCAGCAGGCGGCGCACAGGTTCAGATTTGAGCCGTCCAGAGAGCCGTTCGGATGATTCAACCGAGGTAGTGCCCACCAGGATTGGACGTCCGAGCACGTGATCGCGAACTATTTCGGAGACAATCGCGCGCAGCTTGGCTTCGACGGTGCGGTAAACCACATCCGGATAATCGGCGCGGCGCCAGAAAACGGGGGTTTTGGTTTCATCTTCCCGTTTTGAGAAGAAAGCAATATCGTAACCATCCGGGTCTTTGGTCTTTATCTCGACTAATGGTGAATTGCCCTGGCTGGCATTAAATTCCAGGTTGGTTGGAATTGGAAGCACATCGAGTTTATAGATCTTGTGAAATTCTTCCGCTTCGGTCAGGGCTGTGCCGGTCATACCGGCCAGTTTCTGGTACATGCGGAAGTAATTTTGGAGGGTGATGGTGGCGTAGGTCACATTTTCAGGCTCAATTTTGACGCCTTCCTTGGCCTCAATGGCCTGGTGCAGGCCATCGCTCCAACGCCGTCCCGCCATCAGGCGACCGGTGAACTCATCCACGATGACCACTTTACCGGCCTGGACGAGGTAATCCTTGTTGCGTCTGAATAAATATTGGGCGCGCAGGGCTTGTTCCAGATGTCCCAGCAGGCGGGCCTGTTCAGGGGTGACATCTTCGGGTCTTTCGGGGTCGCGCAGAGGCTGCCCAAGCAGCTGCTCAACGTGTAGCGTGCCGATCTCAGTCATGGAGATCGAGCGGTCTTTTTCATTGATTTCGTAATCTTCGGGGATGAGCTGTTTGACCAGTTGGGCCATCTGGCTGTAATATTCCAGATCGCCAGAGGCCGGGCCGGAGATGATCAGAGGGGTGCGGGCCTCATCGATCAGAACGTTATCGACTTCATCGACGATGGCGAAATAATGCCCGCGCTGGACTTTTTCGGTGGGATTATAGACCATGTTGTCACGCAGGTAATCAAAGCCGAATTCGGCATTGGTGCCATAAGTGATATCGGCTTCGTATGCCAGGCGGCGATCGACCAGGCGTAGTTTGTGTTTATCTTCCTGTGGGGAATCGCGTTCGGGATCGTAAATGAAGGCTTTTTTACCATTTTCGGTGGAATTGGCGGATTGCAAGATGCCAACCGACAGTCCGAGAGCCTGGTAAATGGGTCCCATCCAGCGCGCATCGCGTCGTGAGAGGTAGTCGTTAACTGTGATCAGGTGCACGCCTTGCCCGGTCAGAGCATTGAGGTAGAGAGGCAGCGTGGCCACCAGGGTCTTGCCTTCACCAGTACGCATTTCCGAAATATTTTTAAAATGCAGAGCGGCACCACCGATTAGCTGGACGTCATAATGGCGCAGACCCAGGCTGCGTTTGGAGGCTTCGCGCACTGCGGCAAAGGCTTCAGGCATGAGTTCATCGAGCACGCTTTGTTCGACAGTCTGCCTTTCGGTCAGATCTTCAATGCCCACCAGTTCGGCGGCCAGCCGGGTTCGAAATTCACCGGTTTTGGCGCGCAGTTCTTCATCGGAAAGCTTTTCATATTGCAATTCGAAATCGTTGACTGGCAGAATTAAATCAGTCAGGCGTTCGACTTCGCGTTTATTGGGGTTACCCCCGACGAGTTTCATGATTTTTTGGAACATAGTAATCCTTTCAAAAAAATTATTATAGCATAAGGGGGGATTACTGAATAATATGAGGCAGGTAAGAAATTTCGATCTGCCGGTTTTTTCTTCAGCCTGCAGGCGCGTGATTCGTCCCTTTTGACTGTCTTTTTCAGCCTGACGAGCGGTAGAATTAGAGGGTTTCATTATCTTCTGAAATTAATTGGGCGGGATCAAAATTGGAGAGAAACGAGCCTGATTGCAATTTTATTTGGAGTAAAGGATGTCGCGCCAGAATTATTCTTTTTTACTGTTATTAATGCCAGGCCTGTTGTTTGTTTTTTCAGCCTGTTCAGCTGTGCTATCAACCACACCTATGTTGCCTGGAATAGCTCCCAGCAGCAGCGGGACTTATGATGGTCAGTGGCGTGGTTCAGGGGTCACAGCGCAAGGGTTGCCCGTCCAGTTGTTATTCAGCATCAACCAATCCCGCCTGAGCGGCATCACGTATGACTTTATGGGACGAGATGGCGTGCCATGTACCAATATTGTTTACAATAGCCTGCCTCCGGCCAATCAGCCAAAAGTCACGGATCAGCGCCTTTCTGCAGCGCCTGGGGATGATTTGCAGCTGCAGGCGGTCTTTACCACAGCAAATGCGGCCTCCGGTAGGTTGGTGGTCAACTGGCAGGGGCGCCACAACTGTACCATCCAGTTTGAAATCCAGTGGCAGGCCAGCAAATCCCAGGAGTCTGTGGCGGTACAGGCCGTGCCAAAGCCCGGGGTTCCGTGGTGTGCGACAGTTAACTGTGGAGAGGTCATTCTGCAGTTATTGGTCTTTGGTCTCTCAAACGGAGCAGTCCTGGCTTTGAATGCCATTAGCGTAACAGTAGTCTATGGCGCAGTCCGCACGCTGAACCTGGCGCATGGTGATGTTTTTTCGCTCACTTCTGCGCTGGTTACCTCGATCCTGATCGGGTTGAATGTAAAAGCCAGCTGGCCGCCAGGTGCACTGGCCGGGGTGTTGATTCTGAGCCTGGCGGCGGCAAGCGGTTTTGGGGTGCTGCTAAATATAAGCCTGGAGCGCCTGGCTTTTCATCCTTTTCGGGGGCGTTCACGCCTGGCGCCTTTAATTGCCACGTTGGGGATTTCGTTTATCCTGTTCCAGATGGCAATGATCTGGCGCACCCATCAGGGCAGCTGGATAGTGGGCGAGCACCGCAGTGTGCCGGGGCTGCCAGAGGTGCCGACAGACGGCATCCCTAATTTGCTGCCGGCTTTTAACCTGGTGACCACCTTCGGACTGCCGCTGCATGTCACATTTCGCTTCAATGACCTGTTTGTTTTACTGCTGGCGGTTGGCTGTGCGCTGGTCACAAGCTTCGTTTTGCGTTATACGGTCACTGGGCGGGCCATGCGGGCCTGCATGGAGAACCCCAGCCTGGCTCAAATGATCGGTGTGGATCTGAATGCCACCATCCGGCGCGCTTTTGCGCTGGGGGGCTTGCTGGCAGGTGTGGCGGCGTTTGTATTTGCGGTCTATTATGGCCGGCCGTTTGGTCAAAATGGCGCGCAAAGCGGCTTGTTTGCGTTTACGGCTGCCATGCTGGGTGGGATCGGAAATCCGCTCGGAGCCCTGGTCAGCGCGTTGCTGTTGGGAGTTTTCTCATCCTTCAGCGATTATTTGATCAGCGCGGAGTGGACACCGGTCCTGCTGCTGGTGTTGTTGATCGGATTGTTGTACCTGCGCCCGGAGGGATTTTTCACGGATGGGCAAGTGGATGATCATTCAAATGCCATGTCGCAGGATGCCTTGATTCAGGAGGACAGGCCGGGTGGGGGCCGAAATTATGCCCTGGCCTGGATCCTGGCGGCCCTGGCTGTTTTCCCGCTCTTTTCAGTGCTGACAGGGCTGGGTTGGCAAATCGTGATGCGTGGGATCGGAATTTTCATCTTGCTGGCGCTTGGGCTGAATATTCTGCTGGGTGTGGCTGGTGTACTTGATCTGGGTTTCGCGGCTGCTTTTGGTATTGGTGCCTATGCGGCTGCCATTCTGACCAACCCGTGGGGTTTATTCAGCAGCCTGCTGCCGCAACCGCTCGACTTCTTGCTGGTATTCCTGGCCAGCGCTGCCGTGGCCGGGTTGTTTGGCCTGTTGAAGGGTCTATTAATGTCCAGATTGCGCAGCGACTACCTGGCGCTGGCCACGCTGGCCGTCGGTTTGCTTGTGCCGCGCGTGGTTGTCAACCTTAAGTTTCTCACCGGCGGAGCGGGCGGGATTTCAGCCCTGCCTGCCCCGCGCTTGTTTGGGATATCTTTTACCAATCCGAATGCCGGCTATTATCTGGTCTTTTTTGTCCTGGTACTGACTGCGCTGGCCAGCCAGCGCCTGATCCATTCGCGCAGCGGGCGAGCCTGGTTGGGTGCCAGTGATGATGAAGTTGCGGCCAGTTCGCTGGGGATCGATACCGCCGGGTACCGGCTGCTGGCACTGGTGATCAGTTCGGCCCTGGCCGGGGCGGCAGGCGCGCTGTATGCCAGTACATTTGCCTATGTGGACCCGGATATCCTGTCTTTTCACTGGACGGCCATGCTATTAACGATGGTCATCCTGGGTGGCGCCGGGAATGTCAGCAGTGTCATGCTGGGAGCCATACTGGTGATCGGTTATGACAAGCTATTTATTCCGCGCGTTTCATCTTTTCTGGCCCTGTTCTGGCCAAAAGATTTTTTTATCGGGTCGGTGCCAGATCTGCGTGGGACAAGTTTCTTTAACTTTGGCATCATTCTTTATCTGACGGTGCTGCTGCGCACCCGCCAACGCCAGGGCAAGCAGCCGAAGTCTGAAGATGATTAAGGTGAAGCAGTTTGATGGATTTGTTCCTGGTGGAATGAAAAGGTAAACCCCAAACACATGCTAAAATAGGGATCGGCAAATTAACCTGCCGGCAGATTTTCGGATCAAAAAAGGGTTCAATGTCAAAAAAAGTATTTATTTCAGCCGATCACGGCATGGCTCTGATTTATTTTCTGCAAAGCGACCTGATTTCGGACCTGTTAGCGGCGGGTGTGGAAGTCGTCCTGTTGACGGATGACGATATCAAGGAACGCATGTCCGCCCAGTTTGCCCGCCCCGGGCTGACGGTCGAAGGGCTGCGTCTGAAAGAGGCCAATTTGTATTTCCAGCAGGTAGATAACCGCCGCCAATGGCTGCTGGGCTTTTTGCGGCGGGTGGGTGGTTCCTGGCGCATCAATGGCGAAGCCCAAATCAGCCATATTTGGGAAGTTTGGGCGGAGAATTCGTGGAAATTCCGGCTGGGGGTCTGGCTGCCAGCGGCGGC
Organism: uncultured Anaerolinea sp.; assembly: GCA_964559195.1. Taxonomy (GTDB): domain Bacteria; phylum Chloroflexota; class Anaerolineae; order Anaerolineales; family Villigracilaceae; genus UBA5195. The sequence goes on from CAZLJB010000036.1 coordinate 8,775, forward strand.
GGCGATCCTGGGGTTGCGCTCGAGCAGCGCTGCCCGAAAAGCCCTGGTGCGGGCCCAGACAAAATTTACGCCAGACCTGTACGCAGATTTATTTGAGAAGCACAAACCTGACCTGGTGATTGCCTCTACCCCGGGCTGGCGGATCGATCGTTACCTGCTGCGCGAGTCGGCCCGGCGTGGAATAGAAAATATGACCGTCATCGTTGGCTGGGACAATCCATCCAGTTATGCGGTACCCGGCGCACCGGTCGATTGGGCAACCTGCTGGTCACAGGAGCAGAAAGATGAGCTGGTGCTTGGATCGGATTGGAACCCGGAACGGGTCAATATCGGTGGGATTCCTTCGTATGACGGGTATTTTCGCAAGAGCTGGCAAATGTCGCGTGACGATTATTTCAAACTACATGGATTGGACCCGGCCCATAAGTTAATTTCCTATGCCTGCAGTTTTGTGCATTTTGCGCCCAACTATCCCAATGTGGAAGCCCTGGCCAGGCTGGTTGCCTCCGGGAACCTGGCGGAGCCGAGCCAACTCCTGGTGCGGCTGCACCCGAGCCACTTCCAGGACAAACCTCGCATATTTGCCGATGAGCGCGAGAAAATCCATGCCCTGGAACAGAAATACCCGCAGGTGCATGTTGTTCGCCCGGTGGCCCTGGGCGGTTCGCTGGGGTATTATGGCGGCGAGGATATGGATGAGAAATCGTCCATGATGGCCCATTCCGATGTGTTTGTGACAGTTTATTCGACCATGGTGGTGGAGACAGCCGTTCATGATACGCCGATCGTGGCGGCGGTTCTGGATCGGCCAGGTGGTTGGAATGTGCCGGGTAAGTTCTCGCTCTCGCTTAAAGAAATTGGCAACTGGCCCACGCATAAACGTTTCCGCGAAGCGCGTGCCGGACGGGTGGCGGTGGATGAAACTCAATTACGCGAGGTTTTGAACGCCTATCTGTTGGATCCAGGTTTGGATGCTGCCGAGCGCAGGGCTTTCATCGAAAAGGAAATCACCTATACAGATGCTTCTGCCGGTCGCAGGACCGCAGAATTTATTTTGAAAGTCTTGAACAAAGAGAATTTGGCCTGAATTTCAGGAGGAAAAATATGGCTCAAGCAATGATTCGTTTTCCGCGTGGGTTTTTATGGGGTACTGCCACTGCTGCGCACCAGGTGGAAGGCAATAACACCAACAATAATTGGTGGGCCTGGGAGCAGCAGGCTGGTCATATTATGGAAGGACACAAATCCGGGTTGGCCTGTGATTGGTGGGGAGGCCGCTGGAAGGAAGATCTCGACCGGGCGGCAGAAACTGGTCAGAATGCGCATCGTTTTTCAATCGAATGGAGCCGGATCCAACCTGCGCCGGATCAGTGGGATGAATCTGCGCTGGAGCGTTATCGCGGCATGCTGCGCGGCATGCTCGAGCGCGGGCTGCAGCCGATGGTGACACTGCACCATTTTAGCAACCCGATCTGGCTTGAAGAGCAGGGCGGCTGGGAAAATGACGGCACGCCCGCCAAATTTGGGGTGTTTGTTCGCAAGGCAGTTGAAGCCCTGAAGGAGTATGTCACTTATTGGGTGACCATCAACGAACCAAACGTGTATGCCTACGCTGCCTTCAGTGCCGGGCAATTTCCACCTGGCAAAAAAGATATCAAGGCTGCCTTTCATGTCATGGTCAACCTGGTGCGCGGTCACGCCCAGGCTTATGCGATCATTCACCAGCTGCAGCCCGAAGCGCGGGTTGGCTTATCAATGAACTACCGGTCCTTTTTCCCGGCGACCAGTTCAGCCCTGGATAAATTCGTAGCCCATAACCAATCGTCCATTTTTAATGATCTATTTCCTTCCGCAGCCATGGATGGCAAAGTACGCCTGCCTTTCCGGACGGTCCGTATCCCGGAAGCAGCCCGAACCCAGGATTTCTTGGGAGTGAATTATTATTCACGTGACCAGGTTTCCTTCGATATTACGCGCGTGGGAGAGCTTTTTGGACGAATGCAATACCGCAAGGATGCAGATTTAAGTCCGACGGGTTTTATCGCGAATGAACCGGATGGCTTCCTTGAAGCGCTTAAATGGGGACTGCAATTCAATGTGCCCATGATCGTGACCGAAAATGGCGTGGAGGATCACGAGGACAAGCTGCGTCCGCGTTATATTGCTCAGCATATCCAGCAGATGTGGCGTGCGGTAAACTTTAATTGGCCGGTTAAGGGCTATTTCCACTGGTCTCTGGTGGATAATTTTGAGTGGGAACGCGGCTGGACCCAGCGTTTTGGTCTGTGGGGTCTGGACACCGAAACCCAGGCACGCCTGCGGCGCCGGTCAGTTGACCTGTATGCCGATATTTGCAAGCAGAATGGCCTCTCGAGTGAGATGGTAGAAAAGTACTGTCCCGAGGTATTACAGAAAATATTCCCCGATTAAGGATTGACTCGTGCCATGGGTTTGCGGTATATAATGAATATAGACCACCAGCACCCGGTTTGCCTCGGGTTTGAGAAATAACATTGAAGCTCTTTATCCGTTTGGGATGGGGATAAGCCCTGAACCGAACCATGAACCAGAATGGGAATTGTTAGCGCATTTTGGTGGTGTTCATGTGTCGGGGCAAGAATTTTGCCAGACCTGGCAGCGCCCATCCCAGAAAAGGTATCCATTATGAAGAAAACATTCCTGATTACCGTGATTTTATTCGTCCTGCTGTTTACTGCCTGCTCCAGCAGTGGCATTACCGTTCCTACACCTGTTCCGGTGGATATTAATGCCCTGAAAACTGCCGCTGTCAGGACAGTAATTGCCAATATCACCCAGACCGCCGCCGCCCAACCCACCCAAACAGCCACTCAAACGCTGACACCAGTTCCGCTTGTTCCCACGCAAACGGTCACGCCAACCATATCAGGCAGCCCGACTGTGGCTCTGTGCGATAACTCGGTCTTTATCAATGATGCTTCCGTACCGGACGGTACCCAGATGACCGCCGGGCAGGCCTTTGTCAAGACCTGGAAAGTTAAAAATACCGGCGCCTGCTCATGGAGCACAGGTTATCAAATCATTTATGCTTATGGCGAAAAAATGGGTGGTTTGCCCACCGTCCTGACGGCTGAAGTCCTTCCAAACACTGAAGTCGAAATATCGATTAATTTGAAGGCTCCGGATAAATCAGGCAACTACAGTGGTTATTGGCGGCTCGCCAACAATAACGGTGTGCCCTTTGGCCAGGTCTTCACGGTAATTGTTTCGGTGCCATGACCCCCGGGCAGCTGGCCCTTGATTTAAAACAAAAAGCCCGCCAGCTGGGTTTCAGGCTGGCAGGTATTAGCCTGCCATTGCCGCCCGCCCACCTGCGCGAATATCTGAATTGGTTGGAAAATGGCCGGCAGGCTGGCATGAATTATCTCGCGGATCAGAATGCTGTTGAGAAGCGGTCTGATCCGCGTTTGATTCTGCCAGAGTGCCGCTCCATCCTGGTGCTGGGCTTGCCTTATTCCAACCCACTATCCAGCCAACCGGTTAACGATCAGGTCGCCCGCGGGCGAACCGCCGCGTATGCCTGGGGCGCTGATTATCACCTGGTGCTGCCTGAGCGTTTGCAAGCCCTGGTGAGTTTTCTTGAGCAGCAGGTGGGACACGCCATCCCGAACCGCTGGTATACGGACACTGGCCCGATTTTGGAACGCGAGCTGGCAATGCAGGCTGGTTTGGGTTGGATTGGGAAGAATAGCTGCCTGATCAACCCAGGACAGGGTTCGTATTTTTTTCTAGCGGAAATCTTTTTGGGGATCGAACTGCCTCCGGATGAGCCTTTTGGGAGTGAGCAATGCGGCTCGTGCACCCGCTGTATCGCGGCCTGTCCGACGGGCTGCATCCGCTCGGATCGCACCCTGGAAGCTGGTCGTTGTATTTCCTACCTGACTATTGAAAACAAGGCCGGCATTCCTGAAGAACTGCGTTCGTTGACGGGGGATTGGGTTTTTGGTTGTGACATCTGCCAGATGGTTTGCCCGTGGAATGTTCGCTTTGCGCCTGCCAGCGGTGACCGGATGTTTGCCGCGCGTTCCGGGCTGCCCGGGCCCGGGTTGGCGGAGGCGCTGGGGTTGTCAGCCCCGGATTTTAATGCGAAATTTAAAGATAGCCCGGTTAAACGGGCCAAGCGGCGTGGTTATTTGCGCAATGTTGCCATTGCAGCCGGGAATAGTAAAAAGAAAGAATTGGTGCCGGCTCTGCAGGCTGTGCTAAATGATGAAGAAGCATTGATTCGAGAGGCTGCTGATTGGGCTCTGCGCCAGATTGATGATGCAAGCCTGGCGCGTTGAGCGGTGGTTGGGCGTATTTGGAACACAGAACGTATTATGGTTTGATGTTGAGATCAGTACAAACCAGGCGAACTTTTTTTCAAGAGAATTTTTGAATACAAACAGTCCCAGCAGGGCCGGCAGCGCATAAATAATGAGGGCCAGGAAAAGCGGAATAAATAATTCAATAAAACCGATCGGGTCCTTGAAAAACTGATTTACCACGGAAAATGAATAGACGTCAGGCGGAATATGCCACCAGTTCATCATGCCATGGAAGGTGATATAGGCAGTGAAATTTTGGCCATTTTCCAAAGCGCCATGCCCCGAAAGTAAATTTGCGCCAATCTGGATCATATACACCAGCGCCAGCGTGATTGGAATGGCTTTTCGCTGCCAGATGGCGCGCAGGCCCAGCATGATGGTGTACGCCAGCAGGATGGCGGCGGCTGAAACGATCCAGAGTCACTTACTGGAGGCGCACTTTGGCGCGGCAATCTACCAGCCGGCCGG
>CAZLJB010000037.1:0-13567 GCA_964559195.1 uncultured Anaerolinea sp.
GGGGCCTGCGAATGGAAGACATTCCGGTCACTGATGTGGAATGGATCCGTCCACTCAAAGGTCTGTTGGCACCCATCAGCCTGCCCTGGATTCGCCTGCCAGGTAGCATCCTGGGGGTTACGCGCCAGCCTGATATTGGCAAAGTGGAATTCCTGGCATCTGATGCGGGTAACCTGGTGCTGGTGGCGACTGCCCGCCAGATTTATGCCATCTCACCCGAGAATCCAGGAGCCTTTTTGGCGGCATTCCAAAAAACGATCGAAATGGGCAGTTTGCAACCGGTTCGCGGGCTCTCACAGTATCCTTCCTTTGTGGTGGCGCAGGCCTGGGAAAGCTCGCTGGTGCGTTACCTGTGGTTGTTGGGAGGCTTGCTGAATATCGGTTTGCTGATCTGGGTGACGGTACTGATCCCTACCCTGCCCCAGATTACGCTTGGTTTTGGTGCTAATGGTGCAGCGCTTGAGCCGGTACCCGGCGCCCAGTTAATCCTGCTGCCGATATTGAGTGCTTTCCTGTTTGTGGTGGGCCTGATCATTGGGCTGTTTTTCTATCGCAAATCTGAATTACATTTCCTGGCGCTGACGATCTGGTCATCTGGCGCTCTCTCAGCCACTTTTTTCCTGGTGGCTGTCTATTTTATTTTAACCACACCCATTTGATACTTATGCAACTATTCGCTGGTTTTACTTTTGCAGCACTGGTCGCAATTTTTGCCTATCGAGCACACTCGCTGAGTCGTTCGGGAGCTCTGGCTGCCGTCCTGGTTGGTAGTGTTATTTTTGGGCTGGGTGGCTGGCAGTGGGCGCTGCTGCTGCTGGCTTTCTTTATTTCATCCAGCGGGCTGACCCGGGCATTTAAGAAGCGTAAAAGCGGTCTGAACGAAAAATTTTCCAAGGGGGGCCAGCGGGATGCCGGCCAGGTCTTTGGGAATGGCGGCCTGGCGACTTTGTTTGCGGCCCTGCATTATTTTTTTCCTGGCTCGTTATGGGTCTGGTTGGCTTTTGCCGCATCCCTGGCGGCAGTCAACGCAGATACCTGGTCAACCGAGCTGGGGGTGCTTAACCCGCACCCGCCGCGTATGATCACCAACCTGGGGCGGGTGGTGGAGAAGGGTACCTCGGGTGGTATTTCTTTGGTGGGGACCCTGGCTGCCCTGGCAGGCTCGGCACTGATCGGTGTGCTGGCGGGGCTCTATCCGCCCATGCCAGCCGCCTGGACGGTGGGTTTATGGGTTACGCTGGCAGGTTTCCTTGGGTCGTTGTTTGACTCGCTGCTCGGAGCGACCGTGCAAGCCATTTATCACTGTTCCACGTGTGACAAAGAGACTGAAAGGCACCCGATCCATACCTGCGGTACTCAAACCACGCGTAAACGGGGATGGGAATGGCTTAATAACGATATTGTCAACCTGGGTTGCGCCGTGTTTGCAGTCGTTTTTGTGTTGATCGTTTGATATATTACAGGCTGGCAATCAGGCGAATCAAAAAGCTCTGGGCGTAAGGCCGACAGAGCTTTTTTTATGCAAAATCCTGGTTGGGGTGGGGTTAGTGATGGTGGTCGTTGTGGACGTGCCCGTGTTCGTTTTCTTCGTCGGTGGCGTCACGCAGGCCGACAATAGTAGCATCAAAATGCAGTTCTTTGCCGGCCAGCGGATGGTTGAAGTCCAGGGTCACATTATCATCGCCGACTGAGTCGATCCGGGCATTCATTGGGTTGCCGTTTTCATCGGTCACCTGGATTTCAACGCCTATTTCCATTGGAATATTGGCGGGGAATTGTTCCCTGGGAACATTAACGAAAGCATCTGGGTCGAGCACGCCGTAGCCATCTTCCGGTTGGACGATGACGTTTTTACTTTCACCAAGCGCCATCCCGTAGAGTTCCTGTTCCAGCCCGGGGATGATGTTGCCGGCGCCCTGTAAAAATTCCAGGGGTGAGTGGCCTGCCGAAGTATCCAGGATTTCGCCATCCACGCTCAGGGTGTAGTCCATCGAAACGACCTGGCCATCCTGAACCTTCAAAATATCGTTCATCCTATCTCCTTAAGTCATAATCTGGCCTGTAGTTTGAGTGGTCCCGTTTCCCCCGCGAATTTCCCGCAAAACGAAAATACGTGCAGATGCAGTGTGGGTAAGGGCAGGTGGGATAGCCAGAAGCGTCCATTTTACTCCGGAATCGAGAAAAAGTAGATGGATTTGAATGTTGAAGTTTGAAAGTTGAATCGTTTTTTTACTCCTTTTTCAGCGGTTTGCTGGAAAATTTTGATCGTAAGAGAGATGCCGGTTTTGTCTGTTTATAAGGGATATTTACCCCTCCGTAACAAAGCGAGGGCTAAATATGGTTTTAACTGTGATCTTTGTCATTTGTAGTTATGGGGAAAGGTCAGTAAAATGGTAATAGACGAATATTTACAAATCAAGTTAAGGTTTTAAATCCATTATGTCGATTGAGTTTTGCTGTGATACTCCTGTACTTTCTGTATGGATTGGCATTCGAAGGCCTTGGGCTGGCGGCATTTCTTCAATTAAGACGTGAAGGTAATTTTCCGTTAAAAAATGAACTACCCTGGTTGGCAGCCTTTGGTTTTGTGGGCGGTGCAGCCGGCTGGGTGGATATGTTTCTGGCCAGCGGCTCGCTCACGGATTTCGCTGAAATATTGAGCATCCTGCGCGTTACACTGCACTTGATGACGGGGCTGCTGCTTTTGCGTTTTGGCTGGGGAATATTAAACAATCTAAATCCACTGCCCGCCTGGTTTATTTTTATTCCAGGGATATTAATTGTCCCGATTGCGTTTGTAATTACTTACGCGACTATATCTTTTATCACCCCCTCCCCGATAGAAATTCCAATTGAAATATGGACCCGTTACCTGCTTTACCTGCCGGGGAGCTTAATGGCGGGAATTGGTTTTTTGCGCCAATGGTATATCCAGCGGAAACTTGGAATGTTCGATGTTTCCAATCTTATGCTGGGGGCCGGAATGGCATTTCTGTTTGAAGCAATTGTCGTCGGATTGATTGTCCCAGCGGCGCCCTACGGGCCCGCATCATATTATAACTATGATCGGGTCATCTATAATGCTTTTATAGGTGAACGCTCGTTTGAAACACAAACACTCGGGTGGCGTCCCTGGTTGGATAATCAGAGTGTTCTGAATACCACCGGGTTACCGATTGAAATATGGCGTATGTTTTCGGCGGTGATCGTTACGTTTTTTGTTGTTAAAGCGCTGGATGTATTTGAGGCTATTCGTAAACGTCAGATAAAGGCATTGCAAGACGAGATGGATGATGTTCAACAGGCTGCGTTTGAAGCCCAAATCCTTGCGCGTCAAACTGCAGAAAGCTGGATGAATGCGCTGGTCAGTATCAGTCGTCTGATTGCCGAGTTGGAGCATGTCGACGATATTTTGCTCTACATTGTAAAAACTGTGCGGCAGTTATTGCATTCCGATTTTGTGGGGGTGGCGATACTAAACCAGGATGGCACCACTCTGGAGTTGAAATGCTACTCAAATGAGAAAAATTCCGATCTGGTAGCAAATTCATCCGTAAAAATTACCAATTTGCAAGCCCAGAAAGTGATGCGGAATTCGCGTTCTTTTCGGTCTGAGGGTGGCGAATCTAACGAAACATTTGAAGGCATCTGTTTTGTTGATCTAATCCCCGTTCAGGTAGGTGGGATGGATGAAAGAAGCAAGGCGATTGCGATTGTTCCTTTGAAATTGGAAAATACCAATATTGGTATTTTGTGGATTGCGCGTTGTCATGATATGCAATATTCTGATGCCGATTTATTCTGGTTGGAAAGCATTGCTGATCAAGCTGCAATCGCCATCCAGCACGGTTTGATGACTTCTCAACTTCAATCTTTATCCATTTTTGAAGAAAGAGGTCGTATTGCCCGAGAGATGCATGATGGTCTCGCGCAGGTGTTGGGCTATTTAAATTTACAAGTACAAACCCTGGGGTCGCTGCTTAAACAAGGTAAGTCAGACAAGCTACAGGAGGAGCTTTCTCAAATGCGCCAGGCAATCACGGTTGCTAATGCAGATGTCAGGGAAAATATCTTGAGCCTGAGGACAACTCTTGCCGATGAAAAAAGTCTGGCAGAAGCTGTGGAAGAATATTTATCCGAATTTGGTATTCAAACAAATATCCAAACGAAGTTATCTTTTCAAGTTCTGGGTGCCTTAAACCTCTCTTCAGTCGCGGAAGTTCAGTTGGTTTGTATTTTACAGGAGGCGCTGACGAATGTTCGCAAGCATGCCAGGGCAAGCCATGTCGAAGTAAAAATCATTAAAGAAGTTATTGATAATACTGATCAGATCCATTTATGTATCATTGATGATGGAATTGGTTTTGTTCTGACTGGTTCAAAACGGAGTTTTGGTTTGAGAACCATGCGCGAGCGAGCGGAAGGTGTGGGCGGAACTTTGAACATAGAATCTAATCCTGGGGTCAATACGCATATTGATTGTAGATTTCCATGCATCCAGCATGAGAAGTTTCAAAAGCAAAGCGTTGTAATCCCATGGTGATTACTATTTGTTTTGGAAGGAAGACCGGTCGATGAATGTTCGTGAATGGGCCTTACCTGTTTATACAATCCTGATGCAAATGTCGGTTGGGGCGTTGTTGGTCTTGTGGGTGATCCGATTTCTGACAAGCTCGAAGTTCACCCCTGGCGACATCGACCGAATTGTTCAAATCCCGATTTTTGTGGTTGCTATTACATCAGCGGTGGCGATGGTCGCAGCTCATTTTCATTTGAGCCAGCCTTTTCAATCTTACCGCGCGGTTTTGAATTTTAAGTCGTCTTGGCTCAGCCGGGAAATTGTTTTTTCATTTTTGTTTTTTTTAATGCTGATCGGTTTGTTGTATCTGACTTCATTTGAAACAAAACGTAGATCTCTGATCACGGCGCTGGGGTGCCTGACCATACTGACTGGCATCATTATGGTTTATTGTATGGCGATGATTTATCTCCTGCCGACCCAGGTGGCATGGAATTCAACTTCAGTCATTGTCTCTTTTTATACAACCACTTTGCTGATTGGCACAGCCGCACTGGCCTGTCTGTTGACGTTGGATTTAAAGTTTGCTGAGATTCAGAAAATAGATGATGTGGACTTGCGAGTAGAAATCACCCAATATTTTCTGGGGGGCTTAACAGTTTTGATCATGGTTCTGGTTTTTATGAGTATCGCAATTATTTATTTTCAGATGTACAGCCTGGGACAGGGTGGCTTGATTGCCCGTACTAGTTTGACGTTGCTCATGGATCTGTATTTTCCTTTATTGGTGATACGCCAGGTTTTACTGGTGGGGGCAGCTCTCTTCCTGGGCTATGCTGTTATGAAAATGTACCGGCTGAAACTCAAACCACAGAGTATTTTGGTGCCGGTTTATCTATCCTGCTTATTGATCCTGGTCGGTGAGATATTTGGCAGGTTTCTGTTTTATGCCACCCATATCCGGGTTGGACTCTAAAAAATACCAGGTGAATCATGATTTCGAGAGTACTGATTGCTGACGACCATAAACTTTTTCGCCAGGGTTTGATTGGGTTGATGAAAACGCGAGAAGATTTGGTGCGAGTCGTGGGGGAAGCTGAGACGGGTGAGGAAGCTGTGCTGCTTGCGGAAAAATTGCAACCGGACGTGATCCTGATGGATATTTATATGCCCAAAATGGATGGGCTGCAGGCGGCCAAAGAAATTCGACGAAGATTCCCGAATATCGGGATTGTTATGTTGACCTCTTCAGAAAAGGATGGCCACCTGTACGAAGCGGTGCAATTGGGTGTTTCCGGTTATCTATTGAAAAGCCTGGATGCCGATGAACTATTCAGTCTACTCGAAGGTGTTTCGCGGGGTGAGCCAGCCATGACGCGGGCTATGGCCGGGAAACTGTTAAAAACAGTAGCAAATCGGATGGCAGATGGGAATAAAGGCGAACAGGCTCTGACAGAAAGAGAGTTATTTGTCCTGCGCCTGTTATCCAGTGGTGCTACCAATCAAGAGCTTGCCTTGAAACTTTCAATCTCAGTAAATACAGTGAAAAGCCATATCAAGAATATTCTCGAGAAGCTTCAGCTTGAAAACCGTACCCAGGCGGCCACTTATGCGATGAAACACGGCCTGGTGACCCCTCGTGACACATAGATTTTATGTAATTGTGATAGTTGTTTTGTTGCTTACGAGCTGTCAGGGCAGCAGCCTGAAAACTGAGATCCCAACACGAGAGTCAAACGTTCTCTCAACGGAAATTTCAACAGTTAGTCCAGCCGCTGCCCAACCGCTGGCACCCAATGTAACCCAGGCGAACAAGTCAACGATAACCCCGGTTCTGTCAACTTTTACTTCCACCCCTGATCATCTTCCCCAGGAGTTGAGCATGTGGAAAAACAGCCCACATGCCAATCAAAATATCAATTGCGAAGCCTGTCATCCAAAAAAGGGGGCCAACCTTTTACCTTCTCTGTCCTGGCGTAATCAAAAAACCGGTAAATCCGAAACCATTGCCAATGGGAATGAGCTGTGTGAAAAGTGCCATCCAGATATCCGAAATTCTCAAATGTTTGCCGGTCCTGCAGCCTCTGTCCATAACGGATTAGAGTGTCTGCATTGTCACAATCCGCACAGTACAGTCGCTTCATGCTCAAGCGTTGGTTGCCATGATACGCTTGTCAAATCATCGGTTTTATTACCACCTGCCACACCGGTTGGCGGTCATCCAGAAATTGGAGCTGTGGAATGCAGCGGACAAGTCTGCCATCCCGCTGCCACGCAGGCTGCACTTTCCAACCCAACCGTTCACGGCTCTTCGCATTCCAGGGTCTCGTGCATTGCCTGTCACGATGCCAGCGGATTGCAGGTTGGTCCCTCGGATGTGGATGGGGTCTGGACTACATTTCAGACAGTGGAAATAAATGGAATTGCCACTCAGAAGCCGTTCGCATCTCACAACTTGCAAACCGTAGTGAATTGCAAGCGCTGCCATTTTGAGGGGAATGCATGGAATCTATCTTTGGTTACGGGGCATGAATTCGGTCATTAGATGGTTGGAGTATTTTTCTGGCCTGGCAACAATATCACCCGATCGGATGAGGGCGGTCTGCTCTCTGGTGGGATGTACGAGGTTTGAAATGGAAGTATCCTGATTGTGATGGAAAACACTATCTCGGCCGTCAGGGCCGTTAATCATGATCAGGAGTGTGCCTATTGTCGAACCAAATACCGTGTCAAAAGTATGGTCTGAGCCGTCTGGCTCCGCTCTTTTTAGAGCAGTATAGTTTTTTTGATCATTCCCTGGAGGAAAAAATATGAGTGGACAGAATTTCCTCACGAAAACCCTGAATGAAACCATCCTTACCCGCCGCAGTTTCCTTAAATGGAGCGCTGCTCTGGGTGGGGCTGCTGCAGTTGCGGGTGGCGTAAAATTTGGCCTTAAGGCCGTTGAAAGCGCTGCCGCCGCTGGAGCAGAAGAAGTGAAGACAGTTGCCTGCTACCATAACTGTGGCGGTCGTTGTATTCTCGGGGCAGTAGTGAAAGATGGCACGGTTGTTCGTTTAGTTCCGGATCCTACTGCTTTGGAAGATCCGATCAATAATCCCCGCGCGATCCCTTGTTTGCGTGGCCGCGCTCAAATCCATCGTGTTTATGCCGATGACCGCATTAAATATCCGATGAAGCGTGTCGGTAAACGCGGAGAAGGCAAGTTTGAGCGTATCAGCTGGGATGAAGCATTAACCACAATTGCAGACCAGATGAAGCGCATCAAGGATAAATATGGCAACGCGGCCTTTTATATTCACTATGCCTCCGGCGTGAACTGGAAAGGTCCAGATGGTAGAAATCCAATCGCCAGGTTGATGACCCTGTTTGGTGGATATCAAGGCTATTACAACTCCTACAGTACCGCTTGCTATGGCTCAATGATGCCATATATCACTGCTGCCTCAGGCAATTCAGCCGATGACATTCTCAACTCCAAACTAGTTGTTTTGTTCGGTGACAACTCAGTGGTTACCCGGGCTGGTGGTGATAATCTTGGCTATTATTATTTGAAAGCTAAAGAAAAAGGGGTCAAATTTATCTCCATTGATCCAATTCTGACTGACACCGCTTTAATGTTGGGCGCCGAATGGATCCCGATTAACGGTGGAACAGATGTGGCCTTGATTGCAGCAATGGCAAACGTGATGGTCAAGGAAAACCTGTACGATAAAGAATACATGGCCACCCATGCAATCGGTTTCGATGAAGACACCCTGCCCAAAGATGCTCCAGCCAATAGTTCATGGATGGCATACATTATGGGTCGCAGTGATGATGGCGTTGAAAAGACACCAGAATGGGCCGCTCCGATTACTGGCATCCCCGCCAACACGATTCGGCAACTGGCTCGCGAGATTGCAACAACCAAGCCTTGTGCAATGTTCCAGGGTTGGGGCTGGCAGCGCCGTGCACAGGGTGAACAGCCCGTACGAGCCCTGCCAATCCTGGCTGCGATGACCGGAAATTTTGGATTGAGCGGTGGTGGGCCGGGTATGCGTCCAGGCGGTATGACATTTAATATGGATAGTATGCCTCCTGCTCCAAAGAATGCCATCACAACCTTATTCCCTGTCTTCAAATGGCCAGATTACATTACCCGCGGTACTGAAATGACCAATGGTCCTGAAGACCGTGTGCGCGGTGGCGATAAACTGGCTTCCAACATGAAGTTCATGTGGAACTATGGCGGTAACACCATTATTAACCAACATTCCGATATCAATCTCACGTCCAAGATCCTGCAAGATGAAACCAAGCTGGAGTTTCTACTGGTGATTGATGTTTCCATGACACCCAGTGCCAAATTTGCAGATATGCTGCTGCCGGACACCACAGGTTTCGAAGCTGAGGAAATCATCACAGGTGAAGGACATGGCGAAAAAGGTAATCACGCCTGGGCTTTGTTAAACCATCAAATCATCGAGCCCATGTACGAAGCCAAGCCTTCTCTTTGGGTTGCATCGCAATTGGCGGATCGCCTCGGGTTGGGTGACGCCTTCAAGGATGGCCACAACACAGCTGAAGATTGGGAAAGGGATATCGTTGCATCTGCCCAGAAGAATTATCCCGGCTTCCCATCCTTGGAAGAATTCAGAAAAGTTGGAATTTACAAAGTGATGAAGAGCAAGCCTACGATTGCTTTTGCTGCTTTTAGCAAGGATCCGGTTGCCAATCCTCTGAAAACACAGACAAAATTGATCGAAGTTTACTCGCCTTACCTGGCAAGTTTGAACGATCCAAAAGAGATCCCTGCTGTACCCAAGTACATCCCGGAATGGGAAGGTATCGGTGACCCGTTGATGGAGAAGTATCCGTTAATGATGTCTACCACCCATTGGATGGGTCGCTCGCATTCGACATTTGACAATGTGGACTATCTGCGCGAGGCGCATCCTCAATGTCTCTGGATGAATCCGGTCGATGCCAAGCCACGCGGCCTCAAGAGCGGCGATATGGTAAAGGTCTTCAATGATCGCGGCGAAGTCCATCTTCCAGTCTTTGTGTCTGCTCGTATTCGCCCTGGCCTTACGAATATGCCACAGGGCGGGTGGTTTACCCCTGATGCCAATGGTGTTGATGTGCGCGGTAGTTGTAATGTATTGACCAAATATCAGCCCACACCGTTTGCGCGTGGAAATCCCCAACACACCAACCTGGTTCAGGTCGAGAAAATCTAAGGAGATGAACCATGGCTAACCAATTAGCTTTTTCCGTAAATATTGATAAATGCACAGGTTGTAAGACCTGCCAGGTCGCCTGCAAAGATAAGAATAACCTGCCAACAGGAATCCGTTGGCGACGGGTTTTTCAATACGAAGGCGGGGAGTGGGTAAAGCTGGATGGGGAGATGATCCCCAGCGGTATCTTTGAATATCCAGTTTCCGCAGCCTGTATGCACTGCGCCAATCCGGTTTGTATGCAAGTCTGCCCGGCTGCGGCAATTTCGAAGCGTGCTGATGGTATCGTCCTGATTGACCAGGATAAATGCATCGGCTGCCGGTACTGTTCATGGGCCTGCCCATACGGCGCTCCGCAGTTTAATGCTGAATTAGGCGTCATGTCTAAGTGCAATATGTGCTACGACCTGGTTGACAAAGGCGAGAAACCTGCCTGTGTTGAGTCATGTCCTTACCGGGCCATGGATTTTGGTCAATTGGAAGATCTGCAGATGAAGTATGGGACTTTCACTTCCCCAGCGCCATTGCCCGATCCGAAATTTACCGTACCATCAGTGGTTTACATACCCAACGCGATGACTAAGGAAACTGGTGATATGGGCGGGCATTTGATGAATCTTGAGGAGCTTTAATATGAATACGCGTGAATATGCCCTGATGATTTTCACGGTCCTGGCGCAGCTATCTGTTGGTATGTTCCTTGTACTGATGGTAGTTCGAGCCTATGCAGTCAAGAAAATCGGCTTGGAGAAAACCTCCAAGCTGATGAACCTGCCGATATACACTGTTTTACCGGTCATGGCGCTTGCAATGATTGCATCACTCTTCCATCTCGGCAAAGTGACGCATGTTATCGGCGCAGTGCCAAACCTTGGCACTTCGTGGATGAGTCGCGAAGTGGTGATGGCGGTTGTCTTCATCATCGCCCTGGCTGTCTATACTTTCCTGTACTGGCGCAAACTTGGCTCAGAAGCCGTGCTCTCGCTGGTCGGCTGGGTCAGTGTTGTGATTGGCCTGGTGCTGATCTATGCCATGAGCATGACTTATTTGCTGCCCGCCCAGCCATCTTTCAACACGTTTGCGACACCGATCAATTTTTTTGTGACGACCTTCCTGCTGGGTGGTTTGGGTTTTGCCGCAGTCATGATGGTGTCTTATGGTCAACTTAATGGCAAAGAATCCGCCGCCTATAAAGAGCTGGTTGGGAAAACTTTGCAATGGACAGCCCTGCTGGCCATCGTGATGGTTGGCATCGAATTCCTGGTCATGCCCTTGTACATGGGTTATTTGAGCACACAGGGTGCTGCTGCGCTCAAATCGCTCAGTATGATGGTTGGTGAGTTCGGTGGTCTGCTGGCTGTACGCATTATCCTGGTCTTTATTGGCGCAGGTGTCATGGCTGCCTATCTCTACCGCAATGCAACCGTCAGCGCTGCCGAAAAATCGTTGGCATCCTATGTTTACGGTGCATTTGTGCTGGTACTGATCAGTGAGTTATTGGCGCGCTTTTTATTCTATGCAACCCAGTTTCGGATCGGTGTATAGCACAGGCAAGAAATAAATGAGCTTCAGGGATGGGTTCAAGTCCATCCCTGAAGTTTTCTATCGAGGGAGACATAAAGGTGATCAAGAATAGAAGCTTAATCTGTTTCACTGTGATCTTGATGGTTAGCATCTCCTTCTTCTTTTCAGGTCGCGTATCCGCCCAGGCAGGCGAGACAGCGCAAGACCTAAAACTTTCTGATAGCGGTTATGAAGAGGCGCATTCGATTGCATTTTCTTCCGATGGAAACTTTCTGGCAGTTGGGGGAATATCGGGTATTTATATTTTTGATTTTCAAAAATTATCCAAAACAGGTCTAATTCAAACCAGTGCATGGGCCCGCAGCCTGGCTTTCGTCCCGGGTACTGATAGATTGGCAGCCGGATTATTTGATAGCAGCGTTAGATTTTGGGATATTCCGTCGCTTAACCTGGTCAGAACCCTGGATGGGCCGGCAGGTTGGGTTCGTAGTATTTCCATTTCTCGCGATGGGGCTTTGATTGCATCTGCTTCTGATGATGAAAGCCTGCATGTATGGAATGTAAGCGATGGTTCTTTAAACCTTTTAGTGAAAAATAACCTGACCAGGTTGCGGGCTGTGGCTCTTTCTCCGGATGGTAGGCTGATTGCAGGCGCAATGGGCGATAATACTGTCCGTGTTTGGAGTATTCCTGCCGGGAAATTGATATACACCCTGAACGGGCACACGGCCTGGCTGCGCAACCTGGTTTTTTCTCCAGATGGAACTTTGCTAGCTTCAGGTTCATTTGACAAGAATGTATTGTTGTGGAACATGCAAGACGGTAGTTTATATAAAACCTTATCAGGTCACACTTCCAGTATTTTGTCACTGGCTTTTTCACCAGATGGCAAAACTATCGCTTCGGGATCAGTTGATGAAACTATACGGCTGTGGAAGGTTGGCGATGGAAGTACCATGCGAATGCTTCAAGCGCATTCCGGTTTCGTTTATTCCCTTGCCTACTCACCGGATGGTAAGACATTGGCTTCTGGCGGGACGGATAATACCGTTCGGCTGTGGGATATGGACATTTACGGGAAACCAGCCCCGGAGGCTGTCACTACCGGCCCCGCTGCGCCCACGGACTGCCGGGTTTGCCACCATAATCGTGGGCAGGGTGAACCACCCCTGGTGATTGGATTGCGCTGTGAAAGCTGCCATCCGAATGGCGCCAATTTGGAATGGTGCCCGGCTTTTCCACGTTCTCCGGAGGCAATAACGCCACCCGTCAGCTATAAAGCTTATCCTGCTCCTGCCGGTCTGCCAGTGGGCGGGAAGGATGTTGCTGTCGTGATTTCTTCACCATCCAATGGCGAGACGCTATATGCTAATAACGGTATTACGGCAGCTGCGTTTGTAGTTGGTCAAATTCATGCGAATAAGGTTTCATTATCTAGCTTGCAGGTCAATTTATCTGTTTGGTCCGGAAACAAGAAGATAACTACCCTGAAAGCCAACCCATCTCCCACAGGACAATTTAAGTTTTCCCTATCCATTAATCCACAAGGTTCCATTCCGTACCTTATCAAGCCAAATGGCACTGAATGCCTGCCCTGCCACGAAGATTATCGGGCAGAGGCTCCCTTACCGGATGGAGATGTACGACTCTCGGTAACCGTCAGTGGGCCGGATGGGCAGCTAGCAACTGATGAGCGCTGGATCAAGGTGGATGCAAGCAAAACCGCTTCTCAAACTGTGGAAGTCGTTGATTCAGTTACGCAACTGCCTTTGCCTGGGCTTTCTGTCCAGGCTAGCAGCGTGTTTTACGAATGGCGCTCAAGATTTGGTGGCGCAACCACCGGCGCGGATGGATTGGCTCAACTTAAACTCAATGCCTCCTCTCAATTTCCAACCATTTACCAGCTGAACGTGCCGAAAACGGTTTATCACGGGAAGCTTTACATGAGTGATCCGGTTTTTGTAACCTTGAAACCAGGTGAGGCAACCAATTCCATCGTCCGGCTCCTGGCTCACGAAGAGGTTGGTCAACTTGAAGGAACGCTGACCGGTACCGAAAAGCAGGTTGGATTGGCTAGCCAGAAAATATGGGCAGTTCTAATCCCTTCCGGGCCTGCTTACCAGGCCGCACTGGATATTAATAATAAATTTTCATTCAATCCAATCCCAGTCGGGCAATACATTGTTCTGGCTGACCCATATATGCTCGCTCAACAAGGTTTCTCCAGCTCTGCCCAGAATATCGACTTGAGTTCTGCTCCAAAAGGGGACATCTCCATTTCATTGTCAAAAGCGCAACCAAT
>CAZLJB010000038.1:0-13512 GCA_964559195.1 uncultured Anaerolinea sp.
TCTACACCGCTCTGAACACTCTTTCCCTACACGACGCTCTTCCGATCTCCCCTGCCGGCTGGATGGTTGATGAACTGCGAAGACACGGTAGCTGTGGCAGATGCCTCACTGCGTGTGGAACTAAAAGCCAATCACCCTGGTTTATGGGCGCGCGTCCAAAAACGTCGCAAGTTAATGCAGGAAGCGCTGGGAATCCAACTGGCGGAGGAACTGCTGCCTCTAACCGATGGGACAACCTATTTGCCGCCTTTCTGGCTGGCACATGAGCTGGTTTGCTCAGTTTCAAAGGAAGCCTAAATGAATCCTGTGATCGTAGTGCATGGAGGCGCGGGAAATGATTTTGACGATCGCGTTTCAGAATTTCGAACAGGCGTGGAGCAAGCCACCCGAGCCGGCTGGAAGATTTTGCAGTCGGGTGGCACAGCCCTGGATGCGGTTGAGGCGGCTGTTCGTCAGCTGGAAGACGACCCCAACTTCGATGCCGGACATGGCTCATTTCTAAATGCCAACAACCAGGTAGAAATGGATGCCATGGTCATGGAAGGCGCAAAACTGGGCTACGGCGCAGTCGCCGGGATCCAACAGGTGAGCAATCCTGTCAGCGTAGCGCGACTGGTTCTGGAAAAAACCCAACACTCGATTTTTGTTGGCGCAGGCGCAGAACTGTTCGCCCGCTCGATGGGCGTGCCGCTTTGCCCGATGGAAGAACTGGTGGCGGGCAGCAGCACCAATTTGCTGCGGCCTGAAGACCGGGTCTTCCGGCCGCACGCTGGCGATACGGTCGGCGCAATTGCCATGGATGCCAACGGGATTCTGGCAGTCGCAGTCTCCACAGGCGGCACAGCTGGCAAGATGCCAGGCCGGGTGGGTGACAGCCCTATCATTGGCTGTGGCGGTTATGCTGACAACGAAATGGGTGCGGCAGCTGCCACCGGAAGTGGCGAAGCGCTGATGAAAATTCTTTTTAGCAAAACAGCTTGCGACCTGATGGGCAAAGGGATGAGCCCACAGCAGGCTGCTGAGGAGGTGCTGCGCTTGCTGGAGCGGCGAACAGGCTCCAGCCAGGGCGGCATTATCCTGATGAGCCCGACAGGTGAGGTCGGGAGCGCCTTTAACACCCACCACATGGTCCACGCCTGCATCTCAGGCCCTGATGAAATGTGGATCAAAGATTAGACGAAAGTATAAAGGAGGTAACCGGTCAAATATCTGGATAAGCCCGCACAACCCGCAACGGACCAAAGATAGCCGTTTTCAAATCAAAACATTCAGAAAGAAGAAGGAGAGAAAATGCGTAAGTTTTTGTTCGTTCTCGTAGTACTCGCTTTTGTACTGGCAGCCTGTGCACCCGCTGCCCCAGCCGCCACTGAAGCCCCTGCCGCACCCGCTGCCACAGAAGCCCCAGCCGCTCCGGCTGCACCGGCTGCTCCCGCCGCTCCCGCCGCTCCGGCTCCCATCATTGTAAAATCTGCTGGTTTTGGCGATACCCTTAAAGCTGTGCAAGCCCGAGGCAAGGTTAAATGTGGTATCAACGTAGCCAATCCTGGCTTTTCCGTAGTTGACTCTGCCGGAGCCGCCAGCGGTCTCGATATTGACATCTGCCGCGCGATTGCTGTTGCCACACTTGGCGATTCGAAGGCCGTGGAGTTTGTACCCACGACCGGCGAAACCCGCTTCACCATGCTGCAAAACGGTGATATTGATGTCCTGGTTCGCACAACCACCTGGACCTTCACCCGCGATACAGACCTGGGCCTGGATTTTGCTCCCCCGTATTTTTACGACGGGCAAGGCATCATGGTCCGCAAAGACAGCGGTTTCACCAAGCTTGAAGACCTGAACGGCGCGACCATTTGCATGGGCCGCGGCGCCACCACTGAACTCAACCTGGCAGATGCCATGGCTGCCAAGAAGTTAACCTACACCCCCAGCCTGTTTGATGACCCCAACCAGGTCATCTCGACCTTCGAGCAAGGCCGCTGTGATGCCATGTCAAATGACAAATCCGGCTTGATGGCTCAGCGCAGTGAAACCAAGAAACCGGAAGATTTCATCATTCTTGACATCACCCTTTCAAAAGAACCCCTTGCCCCGGTGGTCCGCCAGGGTGACAACCAGTGGTTTGACATTGTCCGTTGGACAGAGTTTGCCCTGTGGGAAGCTGAAGAAAGAGGTGTTACATCCGCAAACGTGGATGATATCAAAGCCAAGACCGATGATGCTGGCATTCGCCGTCTGCTCGGTGTGGAAGGCGAAATGGGCGCCAAGCTCGGTTTGAAAAATGAATGGGCTTACAACATCATCAAACAACTGGGCAACTATGCTGAAATGTACGATCGCAACCTGGGTCCGAACACCAAGACCGCCATCACCCGCGGTATCAACTCGCTCTGGACGCAAGGTGGCCTGCTGTACGCACCGCCCATCCGCTAACCCAAAAGCCAACAATATGATGCAGGGCTGCTCTGTTCGTAACGGAAACCTGTCTTTCTCCGCCTGCATCAATGTGCATGGAACGGGTACAAGGATTTAAATACTTACCTGGCAGGCAGATCTCGCACGCGAGGTTTGCCTGCCAGCCCTTTGCTTCTCCGTCTTTTACAGGAGCTGCGTATGGCTAACCAAGACGAAACGAATGTTTCCAACAAAGGGCGCGGGCAGATCGCAGCCTGGCTATTTGACGAGCGAGTCCTGCAGGTGCTCGCCCAGGTAATTTTTGCGGGTGTAGTTTTGCTCGTCGCTGTGCTGCTCTATCAAAATATGGCCCGCGCCCTGGCAAAACAGGGTATGGTGCTGGGGTATAACTTTCTGCGCCTTACCAGTGGCTTTGATATCAGCTTTAAATTAATTGAACAAACCCGCGAGAGCAGCAATCTGCGCGCCATTCAGGTTGGCATCCTGAACACAATCCTGGTAGCTGCCATCTCGATTGTCCTCTCCACTGTTCTGGGGGTTGTGGTCGGGATCATGCGGGTTTCACGCAACTTCCTGGTAAATCGCATTGCCTGGTTGTATATTGAAATTTTCCGCAACGTGCCGCTGCTGCTGGTCATTATTGCTTCTTACGCTGTTTTTATCTATAACTTGCCGCTGGTCAAACAGGCCTTTGTGTTACCGGGGCCTTCGTATTTAAGTAACCGCGGTTTAAATATCCCTTCCCTGGTTCCAACCGGAACAGCGTCCCTGTACCTGCTCATTTTGGTGCCCTGCCTGGCTGCCTCACTTTTTACTGCGCGTTTGATTGTCAGGCGTTTCAGGCTGGATAACTTCATTGGCAGCCTGATCACCCTGGGCATCTTCGTGGTTTTAGGAATCGCAACCTGGTTCGCAATGCCAGCTGCTGCCTTTTTGGTACAAATTCCAGAAAAAAAAGGCTTGAATTACACCGGCGGAATCAGCCTGCCTCCTGAGTTTATTGGGATTGTCGTCGGACTGGTTCTGGGAAGTTCACCTTTCACAGCCGATACAGTGCGGGCTGGTTTGCAATCGGTCTCAAGGGGGCAGATTGAAGCCGCGCATGCGCTGGGATTATCAGGTTACCAGACCATGCGTCTGGTGATCATTCCCCAGGCTATGCGTGTGATTGTGCCCCCCATGACCAGCAATTACCTGAGCCTGACCAAGAATTCATCGCTGGCTTCCGCAATTGCCTTTCCAGAGATTGTGCATATCACCAGCACAATCACAAGCCAAACCGGCAGGGCAGTCGAAATTATGACCATGGTCATGGCGATCTATGCCAGCCTGAGCCTGCTGACGTCCCTGTTCATGAACTGGTATAACAACCGGATTCGGATTGTGGAGCGCTGAAATGAACGCAACCAACCAGATACTTCCTCCTCCCACTGAAAGATACACGGTTCTTAACTGGCTGCGCAAGAACCTCTTTCAGGATTGGCCCAGCAGTATTGTGACACTGGCCGGGCTGTATTTTGTTTTCATCCTGGCGCGGGGCATCCTGATCTGGGCGCTGACCGAGGCCCAATGGCAGGTCATTTCCGCCAACCTGCAAATTCTGATGGTTGGACAATACCCGGCAACCCAGGTCTGGCGGGTTTGGATCTGTGTCGGAATCCTGGGTGCGCTGGCCGGACTGGCCTGGGGCATCTGGATTCGACAAAAACCCATGGCCACAATCATCACACTGGGCGGGCCGTTCCTGCTGGCGCTGCTACCCTTGGATCCCACCAACCGTATGCGCTGGCTCGTGGTGGGAATCATCACGGCAGCCGGGTTTGGCTTGGGTCGCGCCTTTCCAAAAATCCTGGGCCGGGCTGTCATCATTGCCTGGCTGCTGTACCTGCCCATCGTACTGGTGCTGGTCAGCGGCTGGACAGGCAATAAAGGCGCATTCCCAAACGTCCCAACGAACGCCTGGGGCGGACTGCTGCTGACTTCGCTGATCGCCTTTGTAGGGTTACTGCTGTCTTTCCCGATTGGAACAGCCCTGGCAATTGGACGAATGTCGCGCTACCCACTCATCCGGGCTTTTTGCGTGGTGTACATCGAACTGGTACGCTCGGTGCCCCTGATCACGGTCTTTTTTATGGCCCAAACCATGCTGCCGCTTTTCTTGCCGGATAATATCAACATCGACCGGGTGGTGCGCGCCATGATTGCCTTCACACTCTTCAGCGCGGCCTACATGGCCGAGAATGTGCGCGGTGGTTTGCAGGCCATCCCAAAGGGGCAGCATGAAGCCGCATCCGCACTGGGATTGGGAAGCTTCCTCAGCCTGCGCCTGATCATCCTGCCGCAAGCGCTGCGTAATATCATTCCAATCCTGACGGCTTCCGCAATCGGTGGCTTCCGCGATACTTCGCTGGTGCTGATCGTCGGTTTACTGGATTTCCTGGGGATAGCCCAGGTAACCCTGGCACAGCCAGATTTTCTGGGCCGGCATATAGAAGTTTATACCTTTCTGGCAGGCATTTACTGGCTGGTCAGCTATGTCATGTCATACATTGGCCAAACCATCGAAGCCCGCACAGGTCTCGAAGCCACGCAAGGCTAAGAGCGACTGGAGAAAATACAATGGATACACTGGCACCCAAACAAAATTCCGAAGCTCCTGCAGGACAGGCGATCATCCAATGCCGGGACGTGCACAAGTGGTATGGGCAATTCCATGCTCTGCGCGGCATTAATATGGAAATCCACAAAGGCGAAGTGATCGTGATCTTCGGTCCGTCCGGCTCTGGAAAATCCACCTTTATCCGAACACTGAACCGCCTGGAAGAACACCAACGCGGGCAGATCATTGTAGACGGGATTGAACTGACTCACAACGTACGCAACGTTGAGCATGTGCGCGCCGAAACTGGCATGGTCTTCCAATCCTTTAATCTATTTCCTCACCTGACTGTACTGGAAAACATTACACTGGCACCTCAGTGGGTACGCAAATGGAACAAGACCCAAACTCAAGAAATGGCCATGCAGCTGCTGACACGGGTTGGCATTCCCGAACAGTCCAATAAATTCCCGGGGCAACTTTCCGGGGGGCAGCAGCAGCGTGTGGCAATCGCACGCGCCCTGGCCATGCAGCCCAAAATCATGCTGTTTGACGAGCCGACCTCCGCGCTCGATCCGGAAATGATCAAAGAAGTGCTGGATGTGATGATCGAATTGGCGAAAAGCGGTATGACCATGGTGGTGGTGACTCACGAAATGGGTTTTGCCCGGGCTGTGGCCAACCGCATGTTCTTCTTTGATCAGGGCCAGATTGTGGAAGAGGGCTCGCCTACGCAAATCTTTAACAATCCGCAAAGCGACCGCACCAAGCTGTTCCTTTCACAAATATTGGAAAAATAAACTGGGAAATTGGATGAATAACCGCGAACGCTTCAACGCCATCCTACACTACCAGCCGGTTGACCGCTGCCCAATCACGGATTTCGGTTTTTGGGACGAAACCCCGGTATTCTGGCATGCACAGGGTCTGCCGACAGAAATCGGTATGGATAATTTGCGGAATTACCTGGGCATGGATTTCAGCATGACCGGTCTCGACGAGACAACCGGAATCATCAACAAGCTGGATCCTCTTTTTGATGAATTGGTGCTTGAAGACCGCGGCGACCATGAGTTGGTCCAGCAGCCAGATGGTGTGCAGGTGCTGCGGCGCAAGTTCATGAGCTCCATCCCGCACCCGGAACGGCACCTGCTGACTGACCGCGAAAGTTGGCGAAAATACTACAAACCCAGGCTGGATCCTGCCACGACTGGGCGTTATCCGCTTGACTGGCAGGCGCGACTCCCCAATTGGCGTGACCCTCAGCGCACCAATATCGTCGTTTTGCGGGGTGGCGGGCTGTATGGTTATCTGCGCGATTGGATGGGGCTGGAAAATCTATCCCTGGTGCTGTACGATGAACCGGCCTGGTTTGAAGAGATGGTTGAAACGCTGGCCAATCTGTTTGTGGGGATGCTGGAACATGTATTAAGCACGGGCGGAGTTTTTGATGGCTGCCACATGTGGGAAGATATGTGTTACAACGCCGGGCCACTGATCAGCCCAAAACACTTTCGTAAGTACCTTATGCCGCATTACCGGCGCATCACTGACTTACTTCACAGACACGGCATTGAAATGATTTCGCTGGACTGTGACGGGAAGATCGAAAAACTGACTCCCTTGTGGCTGGAAGTCGGCATTAATATCATGTTTCCTTTCGAGATCGGCACATGGAAAGCTGATCCGTATGATTTCCGGCAGCGTTTTGGAAAAGACCTGCGCATCATCGGCGGGTTTGATAAAAACATTTTACGCGCTTCGAAGCCGGAGATTACAGCCGAGGTGCAGCGGCTGGCACCGCTGGTCGAACAAGGCGGCTATATTCCACACTGCGACCACCTGGTTCCCCCCGATGTGCCTTATGAAAATTATCTTTTCTACCTGCAGCAAGCGCGCGAAGTGTGGGGCTGCGGGATTAATCTAGCTCCAGCCCCGGCGCTGAACAGAAAATCGCATGAATGAGCGCGAACGCTTCAACAACAGTATGCACTACAAATCAGTGGACCGCTGCCCAATGGCCGATTATGGCTTCTGGGATGAAACCATCCCGACCTGGCATGAACAGGGCTTGCCCAGCCATATAACCAAAACCAATATTCATGACTTTCTTGGCATGGATTACAACGTAGACGATCTGTACGATACCACCGGGGTGGATGTTAAATGGTTCCCGAAATTTCCTATGCAGGTACTGGAAGATCGGGGAGAGCACGAGGTAGTCCAGCAGGATGATGGTGTGCAGGTGCTGCGGCGCAAGTTCATGAGCTCAATCCCGCACCCGGTTCGGCATCTGCTGACTGATCGCGAAAGCTGGCAAAAACATTACAAACCACGTCTGCTGGCATCCAATCCCGGCCGTTATCCAATAGACTGGGAAGAGCGCGTGCATAACTGGCGCGACCCGGAACGCACCAACCTGGTAGTGGTGCGGGGCGGCGGGTTGTATGGTTATTTACGCAACTGGATGGGGCTGGAAGCCCTGTCACTGGTGATTTATGATGACCCGGCCTGGTTCGGTGAGATGGTTGAAACCCTGGCGGATTGCTCAATCGGGACCCTGGAACGGGTACTTGAAACAGGCGGGCACTTTGATGCGTGTGCCATGTGGGAAGATATGTGCTACAACGCAGGGCCTTTGATCAGTCCAAAACACTTTCGCCAATACCTGATGCCCCATTACCGGCGGATTAGCGACCTGCTGCAAAAACATGGAGTGGATATTATCTTCCTGGACTGCGACGGAAATATCGAAAAACTTACCCCGCTGTGGATGGAAACTGGTATTAACACCATGTTCCCGTTTGAAGTGGGTACCTGGCAAGCTGACCCATTGACGTATCGCAAACATTTCGGGAAAGAGCTGCGCATAATAGGTGGAGTTGATAAAAATATCCTGATGTCTTCCCCGCAGGCAATTGAAGCAGAAGTGCGGCGCCTGGCTCCACTGGTCGAGCAAGGAGGCTTTATTCCCCACTGTGACCACCTGGTGCCGCCTTATATTCCCTATCAAAATTATCTGGTTTACCTGCGTGCGGCCCGGAAGGTGTGGGGGCATGATTGCAATCTCAAGCCAATGTTTGAGACCCGTTAGTCTGGGATGATAATGGTTGACCATCCTGCGATAAAATCAGTAATCGGTAAAACCCATGATTTCCAGGCTAACAAGCTTCTTTCCGGATTTGGAAAACGAGACGGGCAGTAAACACAAAACTGTATAAAATCTGTTAATAAAAAGGATTGGCTGCATCATGGTATTTGAAGTTTGCGTTGATTCTGTGGAAGGAGCGCTGGCAGCACAAGCTGCCGGAGCGCAACGGGTGGAGTTGTGCGATAACCTGGTGGAAGGTGGCACAACCCCCAGCCTGGGTATGCTGTTAGTCACACGGAAGTCGGTCACAATAGATATCAACGTCATCATCCGCCCACGCGGCGGGGATTTCTGCTACAGCGATCTGGAAATGGATGTAATGCGGCAGGATATCCTGGCGGCAAAAAAAGCAGGCGCCAATGGAGTGGTGATTGGTGTATTAAACCCTGACGGCAGTGTGGATGAGCAACGAAGCGCCAGGTTGGTGGAAACAGCCCGCCCAATGAGTGTGACATTCCACCGGGCTTTTGACCTGACCCGCGATCCGGTCGAGGCGCTGGAAGCGGTTTGCAGAATGGGGATCGAACGGATCCTGACATCCGGACAGATGCCTTCGGCCCTGGAAGGGGCGGACTGCATCGCAAGACTGGTGCGGCAAGCACAGAATCGCACCATCATCATGGCCGGTGGTGGAGTTAATGCTCATAACATCGCCATTGTCCTGTCCCAAACAGGTGTAAAGGAATGCCACTTCTCGGCCCGTAAAACGATTGAAAGCCCGATGGCCTTCAAAAACCTGCATTGCTTTATGGGAAAAGCTTACGAACCAGACGAATACATCCGTAAAGAAACCGACCTGGAACGCATTCAAAAAGTCATGCGAGCAGCGGTCAGTCGAGAAAAAAACAACCCTTAAAAAATCGTTTTTGGGTTTAATGACTGTATTCAGGTTTATTGCCATCCTGATTATGTTATGTGGGCAAGCGCAAACCGGTTGTTTACCTCGCAGGTGGAGTTTCGATGGCGATCTCCGCTCAAAACTCCACCCAAAACAGACCCACTATTATTGGGCAATATTCTCATACAGGAACATGTCATTTTCATTTTGAACTGAAATATACGAAAAGAAAGTATCTTCTTCGATAAAACCAACCAGAGAATCGCTGAGATAAGACCTGGAAATGAGACGAAATGGAAAGTATGGCATAATAAAATCAAACTGTTTTTTCAAAAATCGACAAAGGGTTTGTGTATGAGCATCAAATATACAAGCATTTATAGTGACTCCCACGGAATCTCTCATTTCAGAGATGTTGAAATCGATCTAAACGCAACGATTATAGGACCTATGATTCCGCCTCTGGGAGCTACAACCCACAGCCCGGCTGATTCCTATTATTTCTTGTCTTTTCCAGCGGGAATTGCGATGGATTGGCATCCAGCACCCAAACGCCTGTTTCATTTTTTCCTAGCCGGGGAATGCGAGGTAACGGTCAGTGACAGCTCAATCCGGACCTTTACGCAGGGTGATATCGTCCTGGCAGAAGATACGACCGGAAAAGGTCATGTCACAAAAAACCCTGGCATACAAGAAACCCTGATGGCGGTAGTGGCGTTACCTGACCTGATAAGCCACAAAATAGATGATGTATATGACAACTGAAAAAATGGTATAGAGTGCCAGGACGTTATTGACGTAGTGTTTTTCTTCCTGAAGATCGGCTCGCATATAGAGCGGAATGATGAAAGGCGGCGGCAGAACCAGCAGCGTAAAAAGGGCTGCTTCGAAGATGGGTTCAAGATGCAGCCAACCGTGAATAAAATAGATGTTTAAACCCAGCGCCAGGGGTACCAGGATCGCCAGTCTGAGCAGCGTAACAGGCAGGGCGGCACGGATGCCCTGGCGGTCAAATTTTAGACTATAACCAACGATCAAGAGGATGACTGGCACAACCAGATTGGCCAAAAATTGGAAGGTGGCCATCAATGCGCCTGTAATGGGCGCCTGAAAAAGCAATGTTTTGAAACCCAACAGATTCAGGCTCAGTCCAACCAGGATGGCGATAATCACCGGGGATTTAAAAAAGGTCTCGAGAAGCTGTTTTGAATTTTGAATCCCATCCCTTTTCGTCAAAAGAAAAGCCAGGAAAACAAACCAGATAAAAATCTCGTGACCCAGCGCCAGCACAGCGATATAGCCAAGTTTCTCAAGGCCATAAGCACCACCAAACAGGCTGACGCCCAACATGCCATATTCAAAACCGGTCATCAAGAAGGGGAAATAAGCATGTGGGAGGTTTAACTGCCGTTTAAGTAAATAACCCAATCCAAAAAGAACCAGACAGATGCAAAAAATCAAGACAAAAATGACAAGGTAGGTTAATTTAAGTTCGATTTGCAGAAAGGTTATGAACAAGACGGCCGGCAGAGCCAGGTTGACAACCAGCTTGCGCAAATCTTCAACCGTGGCGGCTGTAATCAACTGACGCCGTCGAATCCAACTTCCAAGAATGATCAGAAAAATGATAGGCAGAACGCGATTGATGATTTGAGTGGTTTGTTCCATGATTTTCGCCTGGGGGATGAGAAAAAAAATACCACAAGAGTGACTGTGGTTAAAAAGGCCGCTTAATAATAGATCAGTCTACATTCTACCAGCCGCCTGCTCGAATCGGCTGAGATATCAGCGGTTCTCATTTTGAACTAGAATATATGAAACAAGTAAAGACTCACGGGAAGATCACCCGGGAAAACTCAAAAAACAGGGTAAACATCCGATAATCAGGTTCAAAAAAGGCATCAGACCTGTCTTCCGGATTCGGGTATTATACTTTCGTAAAGCTCGATCGATTTGCCGCTGTGGAGCTTGATCTTATGCTGAAAACCGGGATGATCTTCGTATTTTTCTTCCAAGCCCGCCAATTCCAGTCCATTCGGAAATACCTGCAACAGCTCGAGCCGGACTTGATTCATCAGACTGGTTGCGCGTGTATAAAAATCTGGTTCAGCCGAGCACAACTCAAGAACAAATTGGTAATAACTAAACAGGTCTGCGCTTGAAGCCTCTTTTGGCCTGCCCAGCAGGGATTGATATTCCCGTCTGTGCCGGTCGCAGATAATTTCAGAAAAAAATTGGTAACCATCTTCCAGCGGCCAGGTCTCAAGATTTAATCTGACCCTTTTCTTTCCTGGCGGAGGCGAGCTGCTGACTGGACCCTGATCTGTGCTGCCGGCCAACAGGTCTTTATCCGAAGAATCCCGCCAAGCCTGATAGGTTCGCTGGTGTGCATCCAACAAACCAGCGGCCGCCAGGCGGTTATCTTTTGATGTCAGATGCTCAGGTATATTCGGCAGGAGGCGGATTGCTTGACTGGCCTCTGGCGCCGATATGCCGGTTTGATGGTTGCCCTGTTGTAAATAAGAATAAGATCCTTTTTCAAAATCCGCTGGGATCAAATTGAGAAAATTGGGAAGTTTGATAAATTCGCTGACTTCGATCCAGATCACGCCCTGCCGTGTGGCATCCTGTGCCAGTTCCCGGTCATCTGTAATCAAAAGGCAGGGTTTACTGGTCAGGACACAGTGACGTACGAAAGCCTTGATATGCGCATCGGCCTTCTCACCTCGATCAACCACATGGACAGAGACACGGCTGTTGCCTTCCGGGAGAAGCATGCGTGGATCAAAAAACAAGTCAACATGGCAGACTTCTTTTTGGCGCAGGGCCCAGGCGGAGAGATCCTTAATAAGTTGGCGATCATACTGGATGGTTACGGGTTTGCCCTGCAAGTTATATTTTATTTGGGCCAGGTTGTTTCCGTCGATAATCACAATGGGCTGCATACTAGACCAGGATTTTCCAGTTTTTTTCCAACCTGAAACAGAATTCGAAATAACCACAACGGGGATTTTCCAAAAATGGCAATTCGCCCGGCTCGAACCAAATTTACCTATCAAATTATAGCTGTAAACTTCGGGGATTTAATAACTCTAAAATGATTTTAACTTCTCACAGGATGTTTTCCCAGGCTAGAAAAATCCAAAAAGGAGTCTACTGCAAAAGCCTTAACCGCCGAGAACGGTAGAGTAGAGGAATAGGGAGCATTGTTTAGGCTTCAGCTTTCATCCGTATCAGGGTTTCCCCTTTCGTGGCTAAATAGCTGCATACCATGCTTTGTGCCCTATTCCCCCCTCGTCGAACCGGACTTGCGGATTTCCCGCATCCGGCTCTCCTGAAAGCTCTCGCCTGAAGCTTGCGCAGGCCCTACAGATACACCAGTCCCATATCATGCAGATGCTTGTAGAGACTTATTCCTTTTGGAGGTCGATAAGGCCGTTGACTGCGTCGTCGTAAATGAATACCCATCCGTATCAACACATAGCTGTTAATGTGCCGATACGTCGCTCTCGGATAGCCTTTAGAGAAATAGTTTGCCCAGCCTTTCAAATGACGGTTCAATTCCGCTATCAACATCGGTATCGGCTTGAAACACATCTCTTTACCGGTCATCTTGCGTAGGGCGTCTCGTTCTTTCTGCAACGACTTCTTCGACGGACTCATGTTCAGGTATTTCACCGGGCGTCCTTTCAAATCTCGATCATAGCGAAAGGTATACCCAAGAAAGTCCAGGCTTGCACCTTCTTCACGCAGTTCCACGATCTTTGTTTTCTCTCGGTTCAGTTTCAGTCCCATCCAGCCTTCCAACTTCGTTTCAATGTAGCTCTCAAGGTCCTTACCGATGTAGCGCGCCATCACCACGAAATCGTCTGCATACCGCACCAGCCGCGCTTTGGCCCATGTCGCAGGGCCATCTCGGAAGTGAAACACTCTGTCAAACCAGTGCAGGTAGATATTCGCCAGTAACGGTGAAATCACTCCGCCTTGCGGCGTGCCCTGATTTGGCTTTCCGCTCAACTTGCTTCCACCTCTTTCGCCACGTTCTACAAACGGGTTCTTCAACCAAAGACGTATCAAGTGCAATACGCTCCGATCTGCCACCCGCATTTCTACCGCTGCCATCAGTTTGTCATGCGGTATCGTGTCGAAATAGCTTGCCAAGTCAGCATCATAGATTGCAGTGTATCCTTCCTCCAGGTTGCTTTTGATGACCGCTAACGCCTGATGCGCTGATTTCCCTGGCCGGAAACCATACGATACATCCAGAAAGTCTGCCTCGTAGATTGGCTCAAGGATCAGCAACACCGCCATCTGTGCCACCCGGTCTCGTACCGTCGGTATTCCTAATGGTCGTAACTTCCCATTCGCTTTCGGGATGTACACCCTCAGCACAGGTTCCGGTAGGTAAGTTTTGTCTTTCAGCGCTTCTTGCAGGTCGCTCACCAACTTCTCGGCTCCGCCTTCCGCTTTCTGGATGTCTTTGATGCTGACACCATCCACGCCAGGCCC